>CANASS010000007.1 GCA_947364395.1 uncultured bacterium | reverse complement strand
TTGCTGTTTCAGCAGGCGATACCGCCATAACTGTTTCCGTAAAAGATACTGGGATCGGCATCCCCCCGGAGTATCAGACGCGAGTATTTGAACGGTTTTTCCGAGTGGATAAAAGCCGCTCCAAGGCTTCCGGTGGCACCGGGCTGGGGCTGTCGATCGTCAAGCATATTGCGCAGTACCATCATGCCGACCTCGATCTGCACAGTACAATGGGGAGGGGAACTAGTATTTCAGTTTCTTTTTCACTTGAAAAATAATTTGTTCCCCGAATTTAGGTTCGCTATATAGGATTAAAGGGCAGAGAAATGTACTCATAATTCTCCGCCCTTTGATAATCTTTCGCTGTGTAAGCGTGGGTTGTTTGATGTAATATCCTTAACTGTGATTCACTTCGGACAAATTCGGATAGGTGCGGGTGGCGGACAGGGAGGTGGTTTTGCTGGCGTAGCCGTCGGTGGTGACCTGGACGCTGGTGTGGTCCAGCCGGAGAACGCCGGTGTAGCCGTCCTCCGTCGTGAATTCCATTTCAGCGTCCAGCCGCTGGAGGATGGCGTCCATCATGTCCGTGTCGCTGGCCAGGGTCACCGTCTCAGTGTGGGTTTGGGTGTCCACCCCCACCTCGTCCTTCCGAACCATGTCCAGCAGGTAATACAGCCGCCCGTTGCGGGTGAAATCCTCAGTGGGGATGCCGCTGGGGTCGTCCCCCAAGGAGAGCTGGTATACCTTGTCGATGCGAAGCTCGTCCAGAGGACCTGTGGTGTACTCCTCCACCTTGACGGGGTAGTAGCAGCTCCGCTCCGGCTCCTGGGAGGGCGGGGCGGACAGTTTGGGGAGCTCGGCGGCCAGGGCGGGGGTGCAGCTCGCCAGCAGCAGGGCCAGAGCGCACATTGCGGTGAAGATACGTTTCATGTTGATTTCCTCCGATTTTGATTGAATATTGCCTTAAATGCACTTGATTCCTACCGCCCCCTTTCCCAGGGCGGCCCGCGGTTTTGAAGAAACTCATTCCAGTCTTTGCCCCTGGGCGGGACCCGGGCGGACACCTTCAGCCCTCGGCCCTCATACTCTGCCTGGAGCTTCTCCGCCGCCTCCCGGCCCGGTCCGTCATTGTCCAGACAAAGCACCACGTGGTTCAGATGGGGGTGGTCCTTCAGGCAGCGGTTCAGCCCGCCCTCGCAGAGCCCGCACAAGGCGATGGCGTTAGAACGCACCATCCGATTCAGGGTGCAGAAGCTCATCAGGTCGATGGGGGCCTCGAACACCAGTACCCAGGGGATGGAGGGGTCGCAGGGGATGGGGAAGGCCACGCTTTTGTCGCTGCCCAGCACGTCCCGCTTGAAGCTGGCGCCGTCCTTGCCATAGGTCCCCCGCTTGCTGGCGAACCGGGGGACGCCAGCACCATCCCTGCCCACGAACACGCAGTTGTGGTACTTCTCGTCCTCATAGAGCAGGCCGGTGTTGAGGAACATCCGGATCACCTGGGGGGCGATGCCCCGCTTGCGCAGGTAGCCGAACACACGGCGGTCATCCCCGTTGGCCGGGGGCAGGGTGAACTCGGGGCGCGGTTCCTCGGCAGGGGGCGGCCTGGGCCTGGGTATGGCGGGCGTAGCCCGCCCATTGAAGTCCAGCAGGTAGTCCACCGCCTCCCGAAAACCCTTTCCCTCAAATTCTTGGAGGAAGGTGATGGCATCGCCGCCCTTGCCGCTGGAGTACCGCTTCCAGGTGCGGCGGTTTTTGACCATCAGGCTGTCCATCTCCGTGGTGGTGTAGTACCGCCCGGTCCGTTTCAGATGGTAACCAAGGTGTTCCAAAAGGTCCGGCAGGTCTGTGTTTTTGGCCGTTTCCATCTCCTCGTCCGTGAATTTCCAGAAGTCCTCCTGGCCTGTCCGCTGTCTCATGTGGTCACCTCCTTCAGCTGAAACGCAAAACAGCCCGGGAGGGCGCCTCACAATCGGGGGCGCCCTCCCGGGCTGTTCAGTAGTTTCACTTTCGTTGTTTTGACGGACTGGCAAAGCCCTTGCGGGGCTTGTTTCCCGCTGGGAAGGGCTGGGAATTTGCTGTTATGTATACTCTATTTTGTGGATAATGCAAAATGTGCCACTATGGGTTGATACAATAGAATCTAGGTGGTATACTGTTTTCAGAGAAGGGGGCACAGCTGGTGGCTGTGCCTCAGATATTGAAACTGGACAAAGGAGAGCGGAGAGAATGGTCTTTGTATGCGATCACTGCCACTATGAGCTGGAGGCGGCGGCCAAGCCCGGCCAGTGCCCGGACTGCGGGAAGCTGGGCCGCATCCGCACGGCCACCCTGGACGAGAGCCGGGCCTTCCAGGCCCGGAAGCGGGAGGACGTGTGGCAGGATTCCGCGCCCGCCATGGCTGGCTGAACACAAAAACGGGCCCCGGTGACCACCCTGTTCGGGTAGGCTCCGGGGCCGCTGCTGTTTCTGTGCCGTTGTGGTCTGGACGGGGCCACACGCGGGGCTGCGGGGGCTCAACGCCGGCCCTTGTCCTCCGCCTGGGTCACCTCCTCGTCCGGCCCCTCCGGGGCCTCACTAGGGCCAGCAGGGGAGGCATCGGGACCACCCTGGGCGTCGGACTCAGCCTCCGCCAGCGCCTGCTCGATCAGGCCGATCACAAACTCCCGCTGGGTGAAGTTCCGCCCAAGGCGGGTGCTCTCCCGCACCAGGTGATCCTTGATCCTCTGGAAAAGGGTTTCGTCGATCTGGAAGGCGAGGGTCCTGGTTTTACCGTTCGTCATGATCTCATTTCCTCCATTTTCTTTCATTTTGAAGTATTCGGTGAGCAGGTCCGTGATGTACTGACTGGTGGTCTGGCCCGTCTGTTCCCGGGCTTCGGAGATCTTTTGGTGCAGGTCGAGGTCAATTTGAGCACAGAGGTTCTTAGTGGCTGGCATGGTGGTCACTCCTTTCCTTTGATCGTGACCCAAGTATATCCGAAAGGCATGGCAAATGCTATTACCACCACCACCAAGGAATGGCAGACAAACGAAGCAAAACCACCAAAAGGAACAGCTGTAGAGTGGGTTTCACCGCAGGCGTTTGTTTTCCTTATTCTTTTAGATGTGTTATCCTGGCAGCCGGGTGCGGGCGCAGGAACGAAAAACGCCCATGACCAGCACTTGTTGACTGGTCATGGGCGGCGGTAAATATGCCATATTTGTGGACTTCGTTGGATCGGGGTGATCCAGGCACAGCCTTCACTTCTTAAGAGTTCGAGTCCCTCCCACGGCATTTGAGGGCTGATGGGGGTCGAAAAGCCGTGATTTTCGGTCCGATTTGCATCTTTTTTTCGTAATTTTTACTTTACGCTCCCTGTTTTTGCAAACTGCTTTGTTTTCTTCTGGATTTCATCTAAAGTGTGGGGAAATGATGCAAAAAATCCGCATATAAGTGCGGATTTTTTGTCTGCATCTTTTTTTCAATGCAAGTTGGTACGCCCGGAGGGACTCGAACCCCCAACATTCAGAACCGGAATCTGACGCTCTATCCATTGAACTACGGGCGCGTATTCTCAACGACCTCTAGTATAGCAGGATTATCCGCCGTTGTAAAGGGAAAATTAAAAAATTTTTGAAAGGACGCCTATAATTGACAGGCGGCAAAACGAGCTGAACTGAAATGGCTTGCCGGTTGCGTAGCTTATCGCGGTTCATGGGCTAGATCCGCAGGCCGTCGCTTCCCACGGAGGCATACGGACGCGGAGTCCGTGCCCACGCCCTCACAGGCCAGCAGCATCCGTTTTGTTTCCAGGCCGCCCGCATAGCCGGTCAAGCTCCCGTTGGCGCCGATGACCCGATGGCAGGGAACGATAATAGAAATTGGATTGTGCCCCACCGCCCCGCCCACCGCCTGCGCAGACATGCGGGGCAGACCGCGCTCTGCCGCCAAACTCCTGGCAATCTCCCCGTAGGTTGTCGTTTTTCCGTAGGGAATCTTTTGCAGAAGCTTCCACACCGAGCGCTGGAAGGGGGAGCCAGTCATATGGATAGGCGGCATAAAGTCCGGCTCCCGCCCAGAGAAGTAAATATCCAGCCACCGCGCCGTCTCCAGCAAAACCGGCGTTTCCTGCGGCTGGTGCTCCCTGTCCAACTGGAGCGCGAAGTATTTTCCGCCCTGAAACCACAGGCCGGTGAGGCCAATTTCATCACAGGCTAGAAGAATTTCTCCCACTGGGGACCGATATGCGCTGGTGTACTGCATTGTGCACTTCCCCTCCCGTCACAGGTCGGCGGCTGCGTGGCTCCCGGCCAGACGGCACATTTCCGAATATATCCATGAAATCTATCAGATAAAACTATTTTACACTACATAGCGCGGCAGGGCAAGTCATTTCTCCGCCGTCCTAAGGCAGTATTTTGCCCCACCAGCAGCTTTGTGGAAGGGGAACCCTGGTTTGCCGGCGCTGAGCTGGGGGCGGAAAACGCAGTGGTCTGTGCCTGATCGACAAAAACACACACTGTATTTACCGCTGTATACAGCAAGGTCACAAACAGGGCGGGGCCGTCGATGGAAAGTCCATTTCCCTCTTTACATTATCGCGCTATTGTGGTAGCATGATAAAGCATCCGAGAGGGATACGGTAATTTCTCCCCAAACCACTTTGAAAAGAGGAACAATCCAAATGAAAAAGAGACTGCTTGCGCTGCTTCTGGCCCTTGCCATGGGCCTGACCCTTGCCGCCTGCTCCGGCGGCGAAGGCAAAGAACCGGCTTCCGACCCCGCCGCCAGCCCCAGCGCCGGCGGGGAGAGCGCCGCTCCCGCCGAGAGCGCCCCCGCCGGGGGTGAGAGCGACTTGGCCTATGTCAAGGACAAGGGTACTCTGGTGGTGGGCATCACCAACTTTGAGCCTATGGACTACCAGGACGCCGACGGCCAGTGGATCGGCTTTGACGCCGACATGGCAAAGGCCTTTGCCGCCAGCCTTGGCGTGGAGGTGGAGTTCTCCGAAATCACTTGGGACTACAAGGTGTTCGAGCTGGAGGCCAAAAATATCGACTGCGTGTGGAACGGCATGACCCTCAACGACGAAGTCATGGCGGCCATGGGCACCTCTGTACCCTACTGCCAGAACGCCCAGGTGCTGGTGGTGCCCGCCGATAAGGCGGGCAGCTTTGAAAACCTCACTTCGCTGGAGGGCCTGAACGTGGCCGTTGAGTCCGGCTCCGCCGGAGAGGATGCCGCCGAGGCCCTGGGCGCCGCTGTGATCCCGGTACAGAAGCAGGCGGACACCCTGCTGGAGGTCTCCGCCGGAACCTCCGACGCCGCCGTCATCGACCTGCTCATGGCGGGCGCCATGGTCGGTGAGGGGACCAGCTACAGCGGACTAACCTACGTTCTCAACTTGAACACCGTCCAGGGGCTGGAGTCGGAAAATTATGGCGTGGGCTTCCGCCCCGGTTCCGACTTAGTGGAGGCGTTCAACGACTTCTGGGCGGCCAGCGTGGCTGACGGCACGGCCAAAGCCACCGCCGAAACCTACGGCGTGCAGGAGTCCGTAATCCTGGATTAACGGCGGTTTCCCACAGTGAGGAGAGAGAGGACGATCCTATGTTTTTTGCTTCCGCTGAATTTCAAACTGTCTTTGCCGCGCTGAATACCGGGTTTGTGCGCACCCTCAAACTCTTCTTCATCACGCTGGCGGGGGCTTTTCCCCTGGGGCTGGTGATCTCCTTTGGCTCCATGAGCCGGTTCCCGCCCCTGCGCTGGCTGACCCGCATTGTCATCTGGGCGGTCCGGGGCACGCCGCTGGTACTGCAAATCATCGCGCTCTACTTCGTCCCCCCGCTGATGAAGCTGTTTTCCTGGGGCAGCGGCGAGAACGGCCGGTTTACGGCGGTGGCGGTGGCCTTTGTCTTGAACTACGCCTGCTACTTCTCCGAGATCTACCGGGGTGGCATCCAGGGGGTGCCCGCCGGGCAGCAAGAGGCGGGGCTGGTGCTGGGCATGACCCGGCGGCAGATCTTCTTTCAAGTGACGCTGCTTCAGATGGTCAAGCACATCGTCCCGCCCATGTCCAACGAGATCATCACGCTGGTGAAGGACACCTCCCTGGCCCGCGTCATTGCCCTCCAGGAGATCATCTGGATGGGGGAGTCCTTCCTGAAGGGCAACCAGGGCTACGCGGGATTGGTGTGGCCGCTGTTTTTCACGGCGGTCTATTATCTGGCCTTCAGCGGCCTGACGACCATACTGCTGAACCGGCTGGAAAAGAAGCTGGAATTCTTCCGCTGAGGGGGTGCGCGGACCATGGCGCTTTTAGAGGTACATCACATTGAAAAGCATTTCGGCGCGACCCAGGTGCTGGAGGATATCAGCTTCGACCTGGAGCAGGGTCAGGCCCTGGCCATCATCGGCTCCTCCGGGTCGGGCAAGACCACCCTGCTGCGCTGCTTGAACTTTTTGGAGACGCCGGACCAGGGGATCATCAAGGTGGCCGGGGAAACGCTGTTTGACGGGTCGGCCCCCGCCACCCGCTCCGAGGCGGCCATCCGCAAAAAGCGGCTTCACTTCGGGCTGGTGTTCCAGTCCTTCAACCTGTTTCCCCAGTATACGGCGCTGGAGAATGTGACCCTGGCGGGCAGGCTGCTGGCCAGGGAGCGGCAGGACTACAAGGCCGATAAGAGGCGGATCGTCTCCGAGATCGAGGCCAATGGCCGGGAGCTGTTGGCCCGGATGGGGCTGAGCGACCGGGAAAAGCACTACCCCCACCAGCTTTCCGGCGGGCAGCAGCAGCGGGTGGCCATCGCCCGGGCCCTGGCCCTCCGCCCAGACATCCTCTGCTTTGACGAGCCCACCTCCGCCCTGGACCCGGAGCTCACCGGCGAGGTGCTGCGGGTCATCCGCGCCCTGGCCGAGCAGAAAACCACCATGGTCATCGTGACCCATGAGATGACCTTTGCCCGGGATGTGGCGGACCAAGTGATTTTCATGGATGGCGGACGGATTGTGGAGCAGGGTCCGGCCCGCGCGGTTATTGAGCACCCCCGGGAGGAGCGCACCAGGCAATTTCTCTCCCGGTACGCGCAGCGCTGACCGAACCGGGCGGCCCGCGCCGGTTTTCCCCAAAAGCTCAGAGGCTGGTTTAGAACCTGTATTCACAACCGAAACCGCCGCATGCCGGGAAAACACCCGGCCAGACGGTGAATTGAGGTTGTGAATACAGGTTTTTTAAATTGGATTGGATGATTTATGAAAATAATTGTAAAATAGTATAAACCGGGAGTGGAAATCATCCGATAATACCAATATAGCAGCCACAATACCAACGATTGATTTGGGAGGTACCAAATGTCTAAAAAGATGAACGAAAAAGCCGGCGGCAAAAAGAAAATTCCGCCCAGAGCGGCCGCCGCGGAGCGCAAAGCGGCTGAAGCAAGCGAGGCGAAAGAGGAGGCCGGGAAGATCGCGGCGGTCCCTGTAGAGACGGTCAAAGAGGAGGTCCCCAAGGAGGAACCCAAGAAAGCCGTCAAGCAGGCGGCTCCCAAGGGGCAGGCCAAGAAGGCCGTCAAAAAAGCGGCTCCCAAGGCGGAGGCTGGGGAAACCGTCAAAGCGGAGGTCCCCGTGGCGGAGGCCACGGAAACCGTTATTAGTGCGGAGGCACCCGCAGCGGAGGCTGTGGAAACCGTCAAGGAAGAGCCGCCGGTGGAGATCAACGCCACCCCCAGAAGAAGCGTCGCGTTTATCGGCTCAGAGTGCTATCCCTTCGTCAAAACCGGCGGCCTGGGCGACGTTATGTACGCCCTTCCCAAGGCCCTGGTGAAACAGAACTGCGACGTGAAGGTCATTCTCCCCCGGTACAAGTGTATTCCCTGGGAGTATCAGGAGAAGATGGTGTACAGGGGCGCCTTTGAAATGGACCTCTGCGCGGATGGCCGCTCCTTCTATGTGGGTATCATGGAGTACGTCTGGGACGGCGTGGTGTATGATTTCATCGACAACGAGGAGTTCTTCAGCAACGGAAATCCGTATACCAATCTTGTGGACGATATTCCGAAGTACTGCTATTTCGCCAAAGCGGCCCTGGCGGCGCTGAACTTTATGGATTGGACCCCCGATATTATCCACTGTCACGACTGGCAGGCCGCCCTGGTCCCTGTGTACCTGCGGACCCAGTTCGTCAACACGAAGCTGACCACCGCCAAGACCATCTTGACCATCCACAACCTGCGGTTCCAGGGGATTTATGATATTCCCACGGTCCGCTACTGGTCCGGGCTGCCGGATTATGTATTCAACAAAGACGCGCTGAAGGCGGGCTACCGGGACGCCAATATGCTGAAGGGCGGCCTGACCTACTCGAACGTCATCACGACGGTGAGCCATACCTACGCGGGCGAGATTCAGAGCGCGTACTACGGCGAGGGGCTGGACGCCCATCTGCGGTATCATTCCGGCAAGCTGCGGGGCATCGTCAACGGTATCGACTACGACATTTGGAATCCTGATACCGACGGCATGCTGCACGCCAATTACGGCATTGCAGACGTGCTGGAGAAGAAGAAGGAGAACAAGCGCAAGCTCCAGGAGGAGCTGGGGCTTGTCCAGGACGACCACAAATTTGTCATTGGCCTGATCTCCCGGCTGACCAACCAAAAGGGCTTGGATCTGATCAACGCGATCCTCCCCCAGGTCATGGACGAGCACACCCAAGTGGTGGTGCTGGGCACCGGGGACTGGGTGTACGAGGACTCCTTCCGGTATTATGAGAACGCGTACAGCGGAAATGTGTGCTCTAACATCATGTACGATGAGACCCGGGCTCATAGGATCTACGCCGGCGCGGACGCCCTGCTGGTCCCCTCTCAGTTCGAGCCCTGCGGATTGACGCAGCTCATCGCCATGCACTATGGCACGGTACCCATCGTCCGGGAAACCGGCGGCCTGAAGGACACGGTGGAGCCCTACAACATGTACTCCAACGCAGGCAACGGATTTACCTTTGACCGCTACGACGCGGGCCTGCTGCTGGACGCCATCAACAGGGCCAAGACCCTCTATTTCGTTGACCGGGCGTGCTGGGACGAAATGGTGCGGCGTGATATGGACAAGGACCTGTCCTGGGAGAATTCCGCAAAGCAGTATAAGGATCTGTATTTGGAGCTGACCTGGTAAAATCAGCCCCCTTCAACAGCGGAGGGCGCTGGAGACGGTTTCAGGCCGTCCCCGGCGCCTCCGTTTTTTACCTATGCCGGGCGCAAAGCCGCGCCGCCGGAGGGCCCGGGGCCCATTGCGCCTTTCCTCCGCCCCACACCGGGCAGGGGCTCTCTGATTCCCCGCGATATCGTTTGACAGGGAGAGGGATTCATTGTAAAATAGAAAAACAAATCAGCAGGTATGTGGATTGGAACCATCTCAAGAAGAATGTGATCGGGGGGGATCGGTATGTACCACTGCCATGTCCAGTTTTATTTGCTGACCCATCAGGAGAAGGATTTTAACGCCATCCGGGCCATGCCTCCTTTGGAGGCATTCACCCATGATTTTTTTGTCTCCGAAAGCGTCCAAAGCCAGCGCCTGGAACTGGCGGACGTGATCCTGGCCGACCTGCGGGGACAGGAGGCGGAGGAAGTCCTGGCGGCGCTGTCCGCCGGGGCTGGGAAAGACGCACAGCTGATCCTCTTGGCGGAATATGGCCAGGCGGAGGCTCTGGGGGACGCCCTGGAGCGGGCCTGGGACATCTGGCGCCTGCCCATGACGGAGCGGGAGCTGCGCCTCCATTTCCTCCATTGGCAGCGGGAGTACAGGCAGGCCAAGGACGCCTGGCAGACCAACCACTTTTTGGAGGAGACCATCAACCATATCCCCAACCTGATCTGGTACAAGACCAAGGACGGTATCCATGAAAAGGTGAACGACAGCTTCTGCCTGACGGTGAACAAGACCAAGGAGCAGGTGGAGGGACAGGGTCACGCCTACATATGGGACGTGGAGCAGGACGACCCCGCCTGCATTGAGTCGGAGCGGGTGGTGATGACCAGCAGACGCACCTGCATCTCGGAAGAGTCGGTGATGACGGGAGATGGCGCCAAGCTGCTGACCACCTACAAATCCCCCCTCTACGACCTGGACGACAGCGTGATGGGGACGGTGGGCGTGGCCATCGACGTGACCCAGGAACGGGCCTATGAGCAGGAGATCGTGATGAAGAACCAGGCTCTGGAGACCCTGTTTGCCACCTTGGACTGCGGTATTCTGTGCCACACGGTGGACGGCACCCAGATCCTCAGCATCAACCGGGCGGCGCTGAATCTGCTGGGCTACGCCTCCCAGAGCGAGATGGAGAAGGCCGGCTTTCATATGGTGGCGGACTCGGTGCTGGACGAGGACAAGGTTGCGCTGTGCCAGTCCATCCGCAGCCTGAAAACGGTGGGCGACACGGTGAATGTGGAGTACCGGGTGGGCCATAGGAGCGGGGATATCCTGCATATCATGGGCAGCATCAAGCTGATGGAGGAGAACGGCAGGCTGTTTTACCAGCGGTTCCTTTTGGACTGCACGGAACAGAAGCTCCAGGCCAAACGGGAAGAGAAGCACCATCTGGGGTTGATTCACGCCCTGAGCGTGGATTATAACCTGGTGTGCTATTATAATTTGGACACCGGGGAAGGGAACTGCCTGCGGATCAGCGACTGTCCATACAGGGTGCTGGATTCCCTGTTCTCCGGGGAGTCCACCATGGACGAGAGCATGGCGGGTTATGTAGACAGCTGCGTCTACGCCGAGGACCGGGAGCTGATGCGCCAAGCCCTGTCCCGGGAACACCTGCGGCAGGGGCTGGAGGAGGACGACGTTGTCTACGCCAATTACCGCACCGCCTGCAACGGGGAGACGCGGTATTTTCAGATGAAGGCGGTCCGGGCCGGGGCATGGGATGAGAGCCGGGACATTGTGCTGGGGTTCCGCAGCGTGGACCAGGAGACCCGCAGAGAGATGGAGAAAAAGAACCTGCTGGAAAACGCTCTGGCCCAGGCCAACCGGGCCAATGAGGCCAAAAGCCTGTTCCTGTCCAACATGTCCCACGACATCCGCACGCCCATGAACGCCATCATCGGCTTTTCCACCCTGGCAGCCTCCCGGATCGACAACCGGGATCAGGTGGAGCTGTACCTCCAAAAAATCATGACCTCGGGCAACCATCTGCTGAGCTTAATCAATGACATCCTGGACATGAGCCACATCGAGAGCGGCAAGATCCGGCTGGAGGAAAAACGGTACAGCCTGCCGGAGATCTTCCAGGATCTGCGCAACATGGTCCAAGGGGATGTCCAGGCGAAAAACCTGGAGCTTCACATCGACAAGATCGACATTTTGAATGAGGACATCTATTGCGACAGGCTGCGGCTCAACCAGGTGTTTTTGAATCTGCTGAGCAACGCCATCAAATACACCCCGTCCGGCGGCTCCATCCACATTCTGATGCTGGAGAGGCCCGCCGCCCAGGGCCGTTCCAGCTATGAGTTCCAAGTGAGGGATACGGGCATCGGAATGACCCAGGAATTTCTCAGCCACATTTTTGAGCCCTTCGAGCGGGAGAGAAATTCCACCTTCAGCGGCATCCAAGGCACGGGCCTGGGCATGGCCATCACCAAAAACATCGTGGACATGATGGGCGGGACCATCTCCGTGGAGAGCCGCCAGGGAGATGGCACCGTGGTAACCGTCTGCTTCCCCTTCCGCGTCGATGCCGGCGAGACCGTCCGCCCGCTTCCCGAGTGGGTGGGCAAACGGGCCCTGGTGTTTTCCAGCCAGCCGGAAAGCCTTCTCAAGTCCTTGCGCCGCTTGGACATCAAGGGGCGGGCCCTACCGCCTGAGACGCCCGCCGGACAGTGGGATGAAGGATTTGACATCTATTTTGCGGACTGGTCTGCCCGGGATGGAGCGAAACTTCTCCGAACCATCCGCGGCCATGTGGGGGAGCGTGCGCCGGTGGTGGTTCTGTCGGAAACCGACTGGGCCGACATCGCGGAGGAGGCTGGGGCGGCCGGGGCCAGCGGATACTGCGGCAAGCCGTTGTTCCTGTCCCGGCTCCGCGCCTGTCTGGCCTCCCTGTCCGGGTCGGAGGATGGGACCAAGAAGAGGGAGGAGCCAAAGGAACGGCTGCTTCGGTCCGGACGTATCCTGCTGACCGAGGACAATCTGCTCAACCAGGAGATCGCCACCGCAATCCTGGAAGAGGCGGGCTTCCAGATCGAGGTGGCGGACAATGGGGCCGCGGCGGTGGAGATGCTGCGCCGGTCGGAGCCGGGGTATTATCAGCTGGTGCTGATGGATATCCAGATGCCGGTGATGAACGGTTATCAGGCCACGGAGGCCATCCGGGCCTTGGAGGACCCGGTTTTGTCCGCCATCCCCGTCGTCGCCATGACGGCAAACGCTTTTGAGGAGGATAAGCAGGAGGCCCTGCGCCACGGGATGAACGGACACATCGCAAAGCCCATCGACGTGAACGTTCTTTTTTCCACGCTGGATGGGATGCTGGGATAGAATACATCCTGTAAACCAACAAAGCAGGCTGCGAATGAAAGCAAAAAGTTTCCTGTGCCTCCCTTCCTGAAATTGCTTGTAAATCATTGTTGACGCCCTCCCATTTTCACACAGCGCAAAAACCCTGTTGTGCTTTTTTCGTTTCAGTAGTACACTATATTTCGTATACAAACAACTGGTGGGAGGACAGATGATGGATTACTTTGACGAGATCGACCTGGGCGATTGCCCCTGCTGCGGCGGCGTGGGGACCATTGAGGAGGAAGGCGGCTGGTGCCTGTATATCCAGTGCGGGTACTGCGGCGCCCGTACGGCGGAGCTCTCTTACAAAAATGAGACCGAGCGCCAAGAGGCGGCCCAGAGGGCGGCTGAAAACTGGAACCTCAGGAAGGTCATTTATCCTGGCCCTGGAGAGTGACAAGCGGGACGCCGCTTCAAGGCTGTGCTTGTCCCGAGGTGTTCAAGCCGTTTCTGTCACAGGGTACACAACCGGAAAAGACCGGGGATGCGCTTTAATCAAAGTGCATCCCCGGTCTCAGTCTGTCGAACAAGTCTGCCAAGCGGAGAGAATTTTAATACAACAAACCGCTCCCTGATTTTTGGGGAGCGGTTTCTGTTTACTGCCCCTTTGGATAGGGGGCTTTTATGTTCGTAAGCCCTAAAATATAGTCCGTACTTGTCTCATAGTATCCAGCCAGCTTAATCAACGCCCAAAGCGGAATATCATAGGCACCCTTTTCGTAACGCCGATATACCTCCCTCTTGCAGTTCAAAAAATCAGCGATCTCCTGCTGTGTCTTGTCAGAATCAATTCGCAGATCTTCAAGCCTCTGAAACAATATAGCGCATCACCTCTTTGTGATGCTACTATTTTGTTGCATCTCGGGCAAAGATATGCTACAATATTGTGGCAAGCAAAAAGGAGGGAACTTACTATGCGGAATGGAATACGGTGGGAGTTCATTTATGACAAAATCAATGGCATCAGTGAATCCGACGTATGCGAATGGGTTCGGGATGAATCTTCTATGGAAGGCGCGCTTGGACCGTTGATAGAGCAAATCTATGAAACGCGCAGCCGCTTAAGTGAAAGACTGCACGTTGATCCAGCTATCGACCCGGATTTTGAAAAACTGATTAGCGGATTTGAGGCGTTTTCCCGCAACTGTGGAAAGTTGATGTACTACTATGGTTATCAGGACGGAATAAATCTGGGATAAAACCCCGCCCGGGAATCCGGGCGGGGTCGCTCTGTTATCGCACCACCAGTTCGCCGTTTTGCGCGTCCACAGTCAGCGTAGAGTCGGGGGCGGCCTCCCCGGCGATGATCCGGCGGCCCACCAGGTTCTCCACCGAGTGCTGGAGATAACGGCGCAGGGGCCGGGCTCCGTACATGGGATCGTAAGCGGCGTCCAGAATCAGGGACTTGGCCCCGTCCGTCAGCTCCACCCGCAGGCGCTTGTCCTCCAGGCGGCGGTTGAGCCCCGCCAACAGCAGGTCGATGATGTGGTAAATGTTTTCCCTTGTCAGCGGCTTGTAGAACACGATCTCGTCCAGCCGGTTCAGGAACTCGGGCCGGAAGGAGCGTTTCAGCAGCTCGTCCATCTGAGCCCGGGCCTCCCGGCTGACCTCGCCGTCCGCCCCGATGCCGTCCAGCAGGTACTGGCTGCCCAGGTTGGAGGTAAGGATGATGACGGTGTTTTTGAAGTCCACCGTCCGGCCTTGACTATCCGTAATACGGCCATCATCCAAAACCTGTAGTAATACGTTGAACACGTCCGGATGGGCCTTCTCCACCTCGTCGAAGAGGATCACGGAGTAGGGGTGGCGGCGCACGGCCTCGGTGAGCTGGCCGCCCTCCTCATAGCCCACGTACCCCGGAGGGGCCCCGATGAGCCGGGAGACGGAGAACTTCTCCATATACTCGCTCATGTCGATGCGCACAAGGTTTTTCTCGCTGTCGAACAGCGCTTCGGACAGGGCCTTGGCCAGCTCCGTCTTGCCCACGCCGGTGGGTCCCAGAAACAGGAAAGAGCCGATGGGCTTGCCGGGGTCGGCGATGCCGGCGCGGGAGCGCAGAATGGCCTCGCTGACCAGCCGGACGGCCTCCTCCTGGCCCACCACCCGCTGGTGGAGGATGTCCTCCAGGTGGAGCAGCTTTTCCCGCTCGCCCTCCATCAGCTTGGACACGGGTATGCCCGTCCAGCGCTCCACAATGCGGGCGATCTCCTCCTCGGTAACCTTGTCCCGCAGCAAGTTGTCCTCTTTGGACTGGGCGGCAAAGGCCTCCTGCTCTTCCAGCTGCTTTTTCAGCTCGGGGATGGCGCCGTACTGCAATTGCGCGGCCTTTTCCAAGTCGTACTCCCGTTGAGCCTTCTCCAAGGCGGCGTTGGCGGCCTCCAGGTCCTCCCGCAGCTTCTGCACCCTGCCGATGGCGTTTTTCTCGTTCTCCCACTTGGCCTTGCCCGCGTTGAACTGGTCCCGCAGTTCGGCCAGCTCCTTCTGGATGTCCGCCAGCCGGGCCTGGGAGAGCTGATCGTCCTCCTTTTTCAGGGCGGCTTCTTCAATCTCGCACTGGATGATTTTCCGGGAAATAACATCCAGCTCGGTGGGCATGGAGTCCATCTCGGTGCGGATCAGGGCGCAGGCCTCGTCGATGAGGTCGATGGCCTTGTCAGGCAGGAAGCGGTCGGTGATATAGCGGTTGGACAGGGTGGCGGCGGCCACGATGGCCCCGTCGGTAATTTTGACCCCGTGGAACACCTCGTAGCGCTCCTTGAGCCCCCGGAGGATGGCCACCGCGTCCTCCACCGTGGGCTCGGACACCATGACGGGCTGGAAGCGGCGCTCCAGGGCGGCGTCCTTTTCGATATACTGGCGGTACTCGTTGAGGGTGGTGGCGCCGATGCAGTGGAGCTCCCCACGGGCCAGCATGGGCTTCAGGAGGTTGCCCGCGTCCATGGCCCCCTCGGTCTTGCCCGCCCCCACGATGGTGTGCAGCTCGTCGATGAACAGCAGAATCCGGCCCTCTGACTGCTTCACCTCGTTGAGGACGGCCTTCAAGCGCTCCTCAAACTCGCCCCGGTACTTGGCCCCGGCGATGAGGGCCCCCATGTCCAGGGCGAAAACGGTTTTATCCTTCAATCCGGCGGGCACATCCCCTTTGACAATGCGCTGGGCCAGCCCCTCGGCGATGGCGGTCTTGCCCACGCCTGGCTCACCGATGAGGACGGGGTTGTTCTTGCTCTTGCGGGACAGGATGCGGACCACGTTGCGGATCTCGTCATCCCGTCCGATCACCGGGTCCAGCTTGTTCTGCCTGGCCCGCTCCACCAGGTCGGAGCCGTACTTTTTCAACGCCTCATAGGTGTCCTCCGGGTTATCGGAGGTGACCCGCTGGCTGCCCCGCAGAGCGGCCAAGGCCTGCATGACCTTTTCCTTATCCACGCCGTAGGTGCGGAACAGCTCCTTCAAACTGCCCTCCGCCGTGTCCATAAGGGCCAGCAGGATGTGCTCCACCGAGACGAATTCGTCTTTCATGTTTCCGGCAATGGCAAGGGCCTGATTGAGGGCCTTGTCCACCCCGGGGGCGATATAGACCTTGCCGGCCTCCCGGCCGGAACCGGACACCTTGGGCAGAATCTCCACCTCATGGCGGGCAGCGGCCCGGAAGGATTCCAGGGTGAGGCCCATATGGGTCAAAAGCTGGGGGATGAAGCCCCCCTCCTGGTCCACCAGGGCCAGCATCAGGTGAGGCTGTTCCACCTGCTGGTTTCCGTACTGGGTGGCGATATTCTGGGCAGCCTGGATGGACTCCAGGGATTTCTGGGTAAACTGGTTCATGTTCATGGTAAATTTCACTCCTCTTCGAGGATGCGGTCTGCCTCCGGCGGCTTCCTTTTTCTTTATAAAGAAAAAGGAAGCGAAAAAGAAATTTTTAAACTTCATGCCATAACCGTGCCGTATTGCCGTCAGCCCGCCGCGCTCCAATCTGTAGTTTCATCCTGTAGTATACCCCGCTCTGTCCAAAAATCATGAACTCCATGTAAACAATTAGCACTCTACGAGTGAGAGTGCTAATTCAAGTAGTCTTGACAGGATGCCGCCGCTGTGGTAAAGTTGGCTCATCTTATAAGGGAAGGGGGCGCACAACGTGGGCTGGAGAAATGGCTTGATTTTAGAATTTTTTGGGTGCACTTTTGCTGTCCAGGGGATTGGTGCGCCCTTTTTTGGAACCTGACACAGTTCCCGAGGGATGGCGCACCGTTCCTATTCTGTAACAAATTCAGAAAGGACGGTGGTTTTTTATGCCCAAAAATCCAAATCGACTCAACTTATCCCGGCAGAAGCGGGCCCTCCTGCTGCTGGAGTGGTCCACCGGCTTCCACCCGGCGGGCAGCGTATGGGTGCTGCTGCTCTCCCTGCGGGGCTTTTCCCTGGTGGAGATCGGACTGGCGGAAAGCCTGTTCCACGTGGTCAGCCTGTGGGGGGAGGCGCCCTCCGGGCTGCTGGCCGACCTGCTGGGCCGGAGGCGCACCCTCCTGCTCAGCCAGGCCATGTTCGCCCTGTCCGCCCTGCTGATGGCGGTCTCCAACGGTATAGCGGGGGTATACGCTTCCATGGCGGCTTCCGCCCTGGCCTATAACCTCCAGTCCGGCACCAGGGAGGCCATCACCTACGAATCCCTGCTCCAGGCAGGGCGAGAGGAGGGCTATTTGAAGTTTTCCTCCCTGCAAAACTTCCTGTTCCGTCTCAGCGACGGCGGGGCCATGCTGCTGGCCGGGGCCACGGTGCTGCTGGGCTGGCGGATGGCCTACCTCATGGACGCGGCTGTGGCCGCCGTGGGCCTGGGCGCGGCGCTGGCCCTGGCCGAGCCGGAGACAGGCCGGACCGGGAAGCGCCCTCCGTCCTTCCCCGCCGCCCTGGCAGGGGTGTTCCGGGAGGCGTGGACGGCGCTGCACTCTGACGGGACCGTGGTGCGGATCATGACCCTCAACGCCCTGGTGGGAGCGGCGGCCACCCTGACCCGGTTCTTTCTTCAGCAGCGGGTGGGAGAGGCCGTCCCCGTCCCGGCCCTGCTGGGCCCGGCTCTGTTCCTGCTGGGGCTGGGGGGCGCGCTGGCGGGGCTGGCCGCCGGACCGCTGGACCGCCTGCCCTACCGCTGGTCCGTCTTGCTGGCCGGAGGCGGCGCGGCGGTGTGCGCCGCCCTGGCCCGTGGGCGCTCCCTGCCGGTGCTGCTGGCGGCGGGCCTCCTGACCGGCCTGCTGGACGACGCCCTCCAGCTGGTGAGCGACAAGCGGCTCAACGACCGCTTCCCCTCCTCCGCGCGGGCCACCCTGGTGTCTGTGTCGTCTATGACCTTCAGCCTGGTGATGATCCCGCTGTCGCCCCTGTTCGGATGGTTCTTTTCATAACAGAGAAGCGCCGGGGCAACCGCCCCGGCGCTCTCGTTTTCATTTTACGCGGCACAGCTCCAAAAAAACCCGGAACAGCGCCCCGCCGTCCACCGTATCCATCCGGGCCAGCCCTCCCGTCAACCGCTCCGGGTGGAACTGGACGCAGATCAGGGGGAGCGCGTCGTGCTCCACCGCCTCCACCACTCCGTCCTCGGCCCAGGCTGCGGCCCGCAGTCCCCGGCCCAGCCGTCCCAGGCCCTGGTGATGGCTGCTGTTCACCGGGAACACCGGGCCATACAGCCGGTGAAGCAGGGTCCCCCGCTCCGCCTGGATGGGGTGGACCTGATCGCCCCGCTCCTGCTGGTGGAAGGGAACCAGCTGGGGCCCCAGGTCCTGAATCAGACCGCCCCCCAGCCACACGTTGACCACCTGATGCCCCCGGCAGATGGCCAGCACCGGCTTCCCCGCCCCGCAGAAGGCGTCCAGCAGGGCCAGCTCCGCCTGGTCCCGGGCCCGGTCGATCCCTCGGGAGCCCTGGTTTTCCTGGCCAAACAGGGCAGGGTCCACGTCCTCTCCGCCGGCCAGCAGCAGACCGTCATAAGACAGGTCCGGGGCGGGGAGATACCGGGCCTCCCCCATTCCTCCAGCGGCCTTCACCGCGTCTAAATAATTTCCGGCGTTCCCCCCGCCGGTGGAGATCAGGATTTTCGGCCTCATTCCACATCTCTCCTTTGATTTGTGTCCACCGCTGTCCCGCCCCGTGGCCGTCGAAACACGGAACATCACCTGCCACGGCGGAAGCAGTCTAAGGCTCCTTTTGCCTGCTTTTCATCCGCGTCCATCAACCGCCCCGCCCCGTGGCCGTCGAAACACAGAATGTTACGCGCCACGGTGGAAGCGGTCTAAAGCTCTTTTTGCTTACTTTTTCTCTCGAGAAAAAGTAAGCCCCTGGGCCAGCAGAGCGGCGGCGTACACCGCCAGCCCCAGCAGAACGCAGACCAGTACCGACCAGCCCTGGCCGCACCCGGCGTCCAGCATCACCCGGAACAGCAGATTACACCACAGCCCCATGAGGATTGCCGCCAGCAGGGGCCGGACGAACCAGCGAAACCACTTCACCCGCAGCTCCACCGCCCGAAGCACGGAGGCCAGGTTCAGCCCGGCGCCAGCCAGCCCGGAGGCCGCATATCCCGCCGCGAACCCCGCCAGGCCGAACCGTGCCACGGCAAAAAAGGTGAAGGCCAGCTGGACCACGTCGCTGAGGATGGCGTTGCGGGCGGCTCTTCCCTGGAGGCCCAGCCCGTTGAGGGCCCCGGACAGCACCGACTGCCAGCAGCCCAGCAGGGTGCCCACAGCCAGGGGCAGCATCAGCTCCCCCACCCTGGGGTCATTGAACATGGCCCGGCCCACCGAGGGGCCAATTACCGTCAGCAGCGCCATGGCCGGGGCCATCAGCAGGGAGGTGGCGGACATCACCCGGTCCAGAAAGCCCCCCGCCGCCCGCCTGTCCCCCTTGGCCGTCCGCCTGGACAGGTCGGGCACCATCACCAGGCACAAGGCCCCAATGAAGCCGGTGGGCAGCCCCAGCAGGGGCAGGGTCATGCCGCTGAGCACCCCGAATTCCGCCATGGCCTCGGACAGGGTCATGCCCCCCTCCACCAGCTTGGCCGGGATGAGCACCGCGTTGGCCGACCCCAGCAGGGTGCCCAGTAGAGAGGTTGCCCCCACCGGCACGGCGATGGACATCAGGCGCTTCCCGCTGATGTCTGTCCGGGGTTCCCCCGGAGGGAAACGCCGCCAGTGCCGCCGAAACAGCAGGGTGAGGGCGCAGGCGGAAAACACCTCGCACAGCACCATGCCCAGGGCGATGAGGCCCACCGTCTCCTCAGCGGACCGGGGCAGCAGGGCGATGAGCAGCCCCAGCACCGCCACGGCCCGGATAAGCTGCTCGGCGGTCTCCACAGCGGCAGGGGGGCGCACCCGGCCGATGCCGTAAAAACAGTGCTTGTGGAGGTTTTCCACCCCGGTGAGCAGCATACAGGGCACCATCACCACCACCCCCAGCCGGGTCCGGGCGTCCCCCAGCAGGTAGACGGAGATAGGGTCGGACAGGACCGTCACCGCCAGCCCCAGGGGGAGAGCCAGCAGCAGGAAATTTTTCAGCGCCCGGCGCAGCACCAGCTTCACCGTGCCGTCGTCCCCCAGGGCGTAGTAGCGGGCGGACAGGGTGGACACCGCCACCGTCAGCCCCACGGCGGTCACCGACATGAGCATGGAGTACACCGGCATCACCAGCTGATACAGCCCCATGGTCTCCGCGCCGATGAGCCGGGACAGGACCATGCGGTATAAAAACCCCACCACCTGGGAGAACAGGCCGGTGGCGGTGAGCAGCAGGGTCCCGGCCAGGATCGTGGACAAAAGCTCGCCCCCCTTCACAAAGATGAGTTCCTCTCTCATCCTATGAAGGGGGGCTTGTCAGACATGTCTGGCCCCAAAGGGCTCAGTCATTTCTGATATGGATATGGTTGTTGATGTGGTTGGCGCAGTAGCAGTAGTACCCGTCGCACTTGGAGCAGTAGCGGAACTCCAGGCTGGGATCGTCCTGGTCGGTGACGCCGCACACCGCGCACTTGTGCAGGTAGCCCCCGGTCTCCCGGGCCTTTTTCTCCGCCTGCTTCCTGGCCCGCTTGAAGTTGATGACCTGGGGGTCCGCCTGGCGGCGCATGAAGCCCAGCTTCACCGACCAGAAGGACCAGGTGAAGATGAAGTAGTTGATAAAGCTGGGCAGGGCCAGCAGGACCACATAGGGGCCGCTCTCCAGCCCCTGCAAGAGGATGAGGGCCACGTCCAGCAGGGCCAGCCACTTCATCTTGATGGGCAGGACGAACATGAACAGCACCTGCATCTCGCTGTACATGGTGGCGATCACCAGGAAGAAGGACAGGTGGATGTAATAGATGTCGGCCAGCCCCAGGATCAAGCCGCCTAGGATGGACCACAGCACCCCGCACAGGTAGAACAGGCTGAACTTTGCCGTCCCCCACTCCCGCTCCAGCATCTGGCCCGTCCAGTAGATCACATAGCACCCCAGCAGCAGATAGAAGGGGTTGACCGTGGTGGGCACGAATACGAAGGTGACCAGCCGCCACACCTGGCCGTGGAGGATGGCCATCCGGCTGAACACCAGCAGAGAAAGCAGGTTCCGCAGCGGAGGCAGCAGGCTGAGTACGCCCACAATGACCTGACCGATGGCAATGTACATAGCAAGGTTCGGTATGCCGAACCGGGGGTGCTTGGCACAGAAGCGGTCGATGGGACCGTAGTGATCGTTTCGATATATCATGGACAGATCTCCTTTTCGCTCATTGACACCATTCTACCCCAACCAGCCTGGAAAATAATCAATAAACTGTGAATCATTTGCTGTACAGCGCCACAAGTTGGACCAGCATGTCCACCACCCCGTCCATCTCCTCCACGCAGGCCAGCTCCTGGGGCCCGTGGAAATTGTAGCCGCCGGTGCCCAGGTTGGGACAGGGCAGGCCCATATAGCTCAGCCGGGCCCCGTCGGTGCCTCCCCGGATGGGCTTCACCGTGGGGACCAGCCCCGCCAGCTCCGCCGCCCGCTTGGCGTTGTCCACCAGGTGCATACAGTCCGCCAGCTTCTCCTTCATATTGTAATAGGTGTCCTTCACCACGGCCTCCACCCTGGCCGTGGGGTGGGCGGCCTGGACTTGGGCTGCGGCCCGCTGGAGCAGGGCCTTTTTCACCGTGAACTCCCCCTTGTCGTGGTCCCGGATGATATACTCCATCCGGGCCTGGGCGGCGGCGCCCTCCAGCCGGTCCAGGTGGAAGAAGCCCTGGTAGCCCTCAGTCTTGGCGGGGACGGCGCCGGGGGGCAGCAAAGCGTTGAGCTCCTGGGCGATGAGCAGGGCGTTCTCCATGACGCCCTTGGCCCCGCCGGGGTGGACGGACACCCCGGCAATGTCCACCACCGCAGAGGCGGCGTTGAAGTTCTCAAACTCAATGGACCCCGCCGCGCCCCCGTCCACGGTGTAGGCGTATTTGGCTCCGAAGGCGGCCACGTCAAAGTGGTCGGGGCCCTCGCCGATCTCCTCGTCGGGGGTAAACGCAATGCACAGCCGCCCGTGGGGGAGATTTTCCGCCTGAAGTCGCTCGCACAGGGTCATGATCTCAGCCACCCCCGCCTTGTCGTCCGCCCCCAGCAGGGTGGAGCCGTCGGCGGTGATGAGGGTCTTGCCCTTGAGTCCCGCCAGGAAAGGAAAATCAGCGGCCCGGATCACCCGGCCCTCCTTGGGCAGGACAATATCGCCTCCGCCGTAGTTTTCATGTATAACGGGGTTCACGTCCCTGCCGGAGAAAGCGGGGGCGGTGTCCATATGGGCCAGCAGGCCCAGAGGGGGCGCGGCCTCGCAGCCGGGGGCGGCGGGCATCCATGCGGTGACGATACAGTGCTCGTTGACGGAAGGGTTTTCCAATCCCAGTTCCTTCAGCTCCTCCTCCAGCAGCCGGGCCAGGTCCCACTGGCCGGGGGTGGAGGGGGTGGCCCCGGTATCCGGGGAGGACTCGGTGTAGATTTTCACGTACTTTAAAAGGCGTTCATAGGCGCGCATATCAATCATTTCCTTTCTTCGCTCCGGCCCACCAGGTAATCCAGGGAGACTTGAAAATAGTCGGCCAGCGTTAACAGGCCGTCAAAGTCCGGACGGTGTTCGCCGGTTTCATAAAACCGAATATTGCGGTCGCTGACACCCAGGACCTCTCCCAGCGCCCTTTGGGACACATTTTTCTCCGCCCGCAGCTCACGGAGAACTTCACTGAAATCTCGCATAGCAACCCCCTTGACAAGGACTTAAATTTCCTATATAATGCGGCTTAGGATCAGGACTTAAATTTCCTATCATATAGGAGGGAATCATTTATGAACAAAGCAGCTTCGGCATTATACGCCCTTGCAAATGAAAACATAGCCGTCACGCCAGAGTACCAAGAACAAATCAGAGCGTTTGCAAAGGCCAAATTGGCTGTTCTAGAGGAATTGGAGCTCATATCTGGAAAAAGCGCCACTGTTCTGCTGGACACCTACACATCATTAGACGGCAGGCGGGAAACGCTGCATGAGGAAATGATTTTTGAAGCCGCACTGAAACTGGGGATGGAATTGGGTCGTTTGACCCTCACAACATAACCGGGTTAGTGGTCCACTCCAGCCCGCAGGGCCCCGGCGCTTTCCGGCACAGCTGGTAAAAATCCGTACACCGGGCCTCCAGCTCCAGCAGGGGGATGCCCTTTCCGTGGGCGGGCTTGGTAAGAACAGGCAGGGCCGCCCGGTCCTTCATCTCCCGCAGCAGCTCCCTGCCCCGTCCGCTGGCCCCCAGCACCCGGAGATAGGCGGGATGGCCGGGCCGGTCACAGGCCCGCAGCCCCAGGGCGCCCCACAGCGCCGCCCGGCGGATGCGGGCGTGGGCGTACCGCTTGGTTTTGGACAGGCTGTAGACCTCCTCCAGCGTCCGCCCCTGGCGCACCGCCCGGAGGATTCGGTTGGACAGTCCCTCTCCGCAGTCCGGCAGGGCGGCAAAATCCTCCTCGTCCATGGCGCGAAGCAGGGCCAGCGCCCCCCGCTCGCCGTATTTCAGGCTGGCGGGGTTTTCCGCGTCCAGCTCCCCTGCCAGGATCTTTTCCCGGACAAAGGAGGCGGAGGGATACCGGGGGTGCTCTCCCCCGTCGTGGCCCGCCCCCGCCCGGAGGACGGTGACGGGGCGGATCTGGCTGTCCAGGGCGTTCAGCGCCCGGATATACTCCACGCCCAAATTGTTGTTGGGCTGGGACAGCAGACCGGCCAAATCCCTCCCAAGCATATCCCGCACCGCCGCCTGACGGCAGGCGGCGAAGGGCATCCCCTCATCCAAAAAGCGGCGCAGCCCCGCTTGACATGCCCCGCTGTCCAGGCATGCGGCCACCTGCTGAAGTGCTTCCACGTCCCCTCCTTCGCTGCCAAAGGACAGGTGGGTGACCACCCCCGAAGCGGCCAGCAGCTCCACCGCGCCCCGGGCGAAGGACTCCGCCGAGGAGGCCGCCCAGACGGTGGGCAGCTCCAGCACCAGGTCCGCGCCCCCTTCCAGGGCGGCCCGGGCCCGGGTCCACTTGTCCAAGACGGCGCAGTCCCCCCGCTGGACGAAATGACCGCTCATCACAACGGCCACGGCGCAGTCCCCCAGCAGGCGGCGGGTCTCCCGGATGTGGAGGGCATGTCCGGCGTGAAATGGGTTGTACTCCGCTATAATGCCCGCCACCGCCATCGGGTCCCCTCCCTTTCTCTCCGTTTCGGTCCATCCGGCATGCCAGCCTGCGCTCACGCTTCTCCTTGTCACGCTGCGAAGCGGTCAGGACGTTCGGTCGCTTTCCCTCCGCCTCTGACAAAACCCGCCTCCGCCCTGCGGCGGCGGGGCTTTTGTCCTCGCTCCGGTCCAAGCTCCCTCACTGCCCGCTTCTCCGCGCTTCTCCTTGTCACGCTCGCGCTGGGCTGGCTTGACGGCCCGGCTTCCCTCCGACTCAGGCTGGAAACAGATTTGCTCCGCAAATCTTCGGTTTCCAGCCTTCGCTCCGATCCATCCGGGCCTGCCAGCCTGCGCTCGCGCTTCTCCTTGTCAAAAACGAGAAAAATACTTGCGATATTGCCGCCGCCGTAGTATAATATGTCCGTTAAAAAATGACCGCGGCGCGGTCACGGATACCTCGGGCGTCCCCTCATTATATACATTGGAGACGCCAAAGTAAATACCCAGATATCACAAAGCGGCCACCGCGCGCGGGGCCCGAAACAAAGGAGTGCGGAACATGAAAGTTCTCGTCATCAACGCCGGCAGCTCTTCCCTAAAGTACCAGCTGCTGGACACCGACAGCCGTGAAGTGCTGGCCAAAGGCCTGTGTGAGCGCATCGGCATCGACGGCAAATTCACCTACAAGGCCCCGGGCAAGCCCACCGTGGACGCGGCGGATGTCAGTATGCCCACCCACGCCGAGGCCATCCAGGCGGTGCTCACCGCACTGGTCAACCCCAACGGCGGCGTGATCTCCTCCATGGACGAGATCGAGGCGGTGGGCCACCGGGTGGTCCACGGCGGCGAGACTTTCGCCTGCTCCGTCAAGATCGACGACAGGGTGATGGCCGCCCTGGAAGAGAACATCCCCCTGGCCCCCCTGCACAACCCCGCCAATATCACCGGCATCAAGGCCTGCACCGCCGTCATGGGCCCCAACGTGCCCCAGGTGGGCGTGTTCGACACCGCCTTCCATCAGACCATGCCTCCCGTGGCCTACACCTACGCCCTGCCCTATGAGTACTACGAGCAGGACAAGGTCCGCCGCTACGGCTTCCACGGCACCAGCCACCGCTATGTCGCCCAGCGGGCGGCGGACATGCTGGGCAAGCCCATCGAGTCGCTGAAGCTCATCTCCTGTCACCTGGGCAACGGCTCCTCCATCGCCGCCGTGTGCAACGGCAAGAGCGTGGACACCTCCATGGGCTTCACTCCCCTGGCGGGCCTGCCCATGGGCACCCGGTCCGGCGACATCGACGCGGGCGTCATGGAGTACCTGATGAACAAGCACGGCATGGACATCAAGGAGATGCTCAACGTGCTCAACAAGAAGTCCGGCATGGAGGGCGTGTCCGGCGTGTCCTCCGACTTCCGGGACCTGGGCGCCGCCGCCGAACAGGGCAACCAGCGCGCCGCCCTGGCCCTGGATATGTTCAGCTACAGCGTGAAGAAGTATATCGGGGCCTACGCCGCCGCCATGGGCGGGGTGGACGCCGTCATCTTCACCGCCGGCGTGGGCGAGAACGACGCCCCCCAGCGCATGGCCATCGCCTCCGGCCTGGAGTTCATGGGCATCAAGATGGACCCGGATGCCAACAACATCCGGGGCAAGGAGGCCATTATCTCCGCCATCGACTCCAAGGTGAAGGTGCTGCTCATCCCCACCAACGAGGAACTGATGATCGCCCTGGACACCGCCGAGCTGGCCTGACACGGCAAAACCAAAGGTATTCAAACAGGGGCCCGGTTGAAAGACCGGGCCCCTGTTTTGCCGTCTCCCGTCCGAAGTTTGGACGTTTTCCCCCTTTTCCCAGCCTTTTGCCCTTGACGGCGCGGGAAGAACACAATACAATAAGATCATATACCGACAAAGAGAAATGAAGTGGTCAAGCTATGATCGTCCTGGACTTGGAATGGAACCGCGGCTACGACAAAAAGCCGCTAAATGAGATCCTGCAAATCGGCGCGGTGCGTGTAGAGCGGCTGGGGGGGCCCATCGTGGATGTGTTCGACGCCCACATACGGCCCACCGTGCACAAAAAATTTGACCTGGGGGCCAAAAAGCTGCCTGAGCTGAAGTCCTTCAAGCAATCCCACACCCGCTTCCCCGCGGCGGCGGAGGCCTTCCGGGCCTGGTGCGGCGGCGAAACGGCCTTCGCGGGCTGGGGGACCGGCGACGTGGAGGCGCTGAACGAGAACTGCAGATACTGGGGGCTGGCCCCCTTTGAGGCGGGGGAGTTTTTCGATCTCCAGCGGGCCTTTGCCCACGCCGTGGGGACGGGCCAGCAGATCGCCCTGAGCCGGGCGGCGGAGTACTGCCGCATCCCCGACATATTTGATTACCACAGCGCCCTCAACGACGCCATGTACACCGCCGTGCTGGGGGCCTGGCTCACCCCCGGGGATCTGGCCTGGAGGCCCGAGCCCGCACCGCCCAAGCGCCGCCGGGCGGCCCTGCGGCTGTCCAAGCTTCCCTTTCCCCGCCAGCCCAGGTGGAAGGTGGGGCCGGTGCGGACCCCCATGGAGGCGCTGGACGCCCGGACCGGGCGCACTCCGCCCTGCCCCCTGTGCGGGCGGCGGCTGGGCGTCGCCCGCTGGCATTTCTCCGTTCCAAAAGCGGGAATCCCGCAGCAGTTTTACGGGGTGTTCTCCTGCCCGGACCACGGGCGGTTTCTGTGCCGGATGACCCTCACCCGCCGGGAGGACGGCCAGTGGCTGGGCCGGGGGGCCGTCCCGCCCATCACCCCCCAGCTGGCCCAGGAGTACGCCTCGGCCCTGGACGGGGGCGTCCACGTCTGCCGGGGGCCGGGCCGGAAGCGGCGCAGGCGGGCCGGAGGGACCAAGCCCCTTGACCCCTGCTGAGCGCAGCACATTTTTGGAGATTGAGAGGGATCACCCATGACAAAAAAAGAGGAGGCCCAGTTCCAGTCCCGGCTGGCCCGGCGCCTGGACGAGCTGCGCTGGCTGTACATGGAGCTGTATGATAATGGGGACATGTTCGCCGAGCTATGCGGCAATTTGTATCAATTCGCCTCAGAGCGCCCCGCCGCCCTGAAGCGGCGGGATTTGGAGCGGGAGGCGGACCCGGAGTGGTACAAGTCCAGCGGCCTGACGGGGATGATGCTGTACATCGACAACTTCGCCGGAGATTTGGACGGCGTGCGGAAAAAGCTGCCCTACATCCAGAAAACCGGGGTGAACCTCATCCACCTCATGCCCTTTTTGGACACCGTGCCGGGGCGCAGCGACGGCGGCTACGCCGTGTCGGACTTTCGGGCAGTGCGGCCCGATTTGGGCACTATGGAGGATTTGGAGAAGCTGGCGGAGGACTGCCACAAAAAGGGCGTCAGCCTGTGCATGGACTTCGTGATGAACCACACCAGCCAGGACCACGAGTGGGCGAAAAAGGCCCGGGCCGGGGACGGGAAGTACATGAGCCGCTACTTCTTTTTCGCCGACCCGTCCATACCCCAGGAATACGAAAAAACCGTCCCCCAGGTGTTCCCCACCACCGCCCCGGGGAATTTCACCTGGCTGGAGGACTGCGGGCACTGGGTCATGACCTCTTTCTACCCCTACCAGTGGGACCTGAACTACCGCAATCCCCGGGTGTTCAACGAGATGATGTACAATTTCCTCTTCCTGGCCAACAGGGGGATGGACATGATCCGCATCGACGCGGTGCCCTATATCTGGAAGGAGCTGGGCACCGACTGCCGCAACCTGCCCCAGGTCCACACCATCGTGCGGATGATGCGGATGATCGGGGAGATCGTGTGCCCCTCCGTCATCCTGCTGGGGGAGGTGGTGATGGAACCCGTCAAGGTGGTTCCCTACTTCGGCACGGTGGAAAAGCCGGAGTGCCACCTGCTGTACAACGTCACCACCATGTGCACCACCTGGCACACGGTGGCCACCAGGGACGCCCGCCTTTTGCGCAAGCAGCTGGACATCGTCAACGCCCTGCCCAAGCAGTACGTGTTCCTCAACTACCTGCGGTGCCACGACGACATCGGCTGGGGGCTGGACTACGCCACCCTGGCCCAGTGGGGCATCTCGGAGGTCCCCCACAAGAAGTTTTTGAGCGACTACTTCCAGGGGCTGACCCCGGACAGCGTCAGCCGGGGGGAGCTGTACAACGCCGACCCGGCCAGCGGCGACGCCCGCCAGTGCGGCACCACCGCCTCCCTGTGCGGCATTGAGAAGGCGGGGAGCGAGAAAGATGAGGCCGCCATGGAGCGGGCGGTGCGGTTTGACCTGACCCTCCACGCCATGGTGTTCATGCAGACCGGCCTGCCCCTGCTGTACAGCGGGGACGAGCTGGCCCAGCTCAACGACTACAGCTACAAAGACGACCCCAACAAGGCGGAGGACAGCCGCTACCTCCACCGGGGAAAGATGAGGTGGGAGCTGGCGGACCGCGCCGGAGACCCCTCCGCCCCGGAGGGCCGGGTGTTTCAGGGGCTCAAGACCCTGGGAGAACTGCGCCGGACCCACCGGGCCTTCAGCGCGGAGGCCGACGTGTGGACCCTGGACACCGGGGACAACGGGGTGCTGGCCATCGGGCGGTATCTGGAGGGGGAAAAGCTCATCGGCGTGTTCAATTTCACCGGGGAGGACAAGACTGTCGCCTTCCCCTGGGACCCGGGGGAGTTCACCGACCTGCTCACTGGGGAAAAATACGTGCTGGAGGGCTTGCGCGTCCCCGCCTATGGGTGCTATTATATGGAGCAGGAGCAGAGCCGGGAGAGCGCCGAGGCGGAGCCCGCCGACGCGTGACGCTTTTCGCGCAAGCCAGAGGAGGACGGTTTTGGATGGAACATCAAGAGCGGGTCATGCCAACCCATATCATTGCCGGAGCGGGACTCGTAATTAACGAGGGCGGCGAAGTCCTGATGGTGAAAACCCATAACGCCGGCTGGGTATTTCCCGGCGGGCAGGTTGAGGTCGGCGAAAATGTGATTGACGCCGTGAAACGAGAAGTTATGGAGGAAACAGGCGTTGATATTGAGGTCGGGGAAGTGTTCTGCATCTCTTCCAATACGGGAAAGCACCCTGGCTATAACGGTGTAAAGGAAGTTCCGACCAAAATCATGCTTGACTTTATATGCAGGGCCAAAGGCGGCGCGCCAAGACCATCCGATGAGAATTCAGAATCCGCGTATGTCCCCAGGGACAAGGTATTGGGCTTGATTCAGACCCCCGCCATCATAGAGCGGTATAAAGCTTTTTTGGAGTATACAGGCAGGCCAGCTTATCTGGAGTATGTCACCAAACCAGCCTTCCAGTTAAAATTGAAACGGCATATCTGAAATCAGCACAAATTCTCAACAGAAAGGGCAGATTTATCATGAAACAGTTCACCTACACCATCACCGACCCCGTGGGCATCCACGCCCGCCCCGCCGGGCTGCTGGTCAAGGCCGTCAAGGCCCTGGACAGCGCCGTCACCATCGCCAAGGCCGACGGCAAGTCCGCCGGAGGCGCCAAGCTGATGGCCCTGATGGGCCTGGGCATCAAGCAGGGGGAGACTGTCACCGTCACCCTGGAGGGCGGCAGCGAGGAGGCCGACGCCGCCAGCCTGGAGCAGTTTTTCAAGGACAATCTGTAAGGCACAGCAAAACCCCCGCTGAGGGTAAGGCTTCATAAAAAAGTTAGAGACAAGGCAGGCCACAACGGTCTGTCTTGCCTTTTATTCTATACAATGTAACCCACTATGACGCTTTCGGGAAAGCGCCCGTGGGGGAGAGAGAGAAATCTAAATTTGGAGGTGTGAATGATAAGTATGTGCGAATGGTGTAATTATAAAGAATACGAATGGCTGCTGCATAAATCATTACATTGGTCTGTTTATTTAGCAGATGTACAGGATTATGTAGGTAGATGTATTTTGGTGTTGAATAGACATTGTGGAAGTCTTTCAGAACTGGATATTTCTGAATGGATTGAATTGAAAACAATTATAGATAGATTAGAATATATCTACAAGGACATATTAGGAGCTGAATTAAATAATTGGAGTTGTTTATTGAATAACTTTTACAAAGAAGCAACACCAAATCCTCATTTGCATTTGCATGTGAGACCACGATATAAAAATGCAATATTAATTAACAATCACTCATACATAGATACCGAATTTGCTCATCACTATGCTCTAAAAAAAGAGGTTATATTACTTGATGATGATAAACAAACCTTGTATGCACTAATGAAGAAACATTTTATTTTATAAATCCCGATTTGTTGATGAGTTCATTATAAAGCAGCACCCGCTGAAAAGCAGCTTCTTTCCAGCGGGCACTGGCTTCTTTACGGGAGTTGCCCCGTCGTCGGGGGGGTGCGTTTTGTTCAGCTTTTAGGCTTGGGCTTGAAGATCAGGGCCACCACCACGCCCAGGAAGATGGCGGCGGCAATGCCTCCGGCGGTGGAGGTGACGCCGCCGGTGAGGGCCCCCAGCAGGCCCTTTTCCGCCACCGCCTCCTTCACCCCCTTGGCCAGGGAGTAACCGAAGCCGGTGAGGGGCACCGTGGCCCCCGCCCCGGCCCAGTCCGCCAGGGGCTTATACACCCCCACAGCCCCTAAAATCACGCCGGACACCACGTAAGCCACCAGGATACGGGCGGGGGTGAGCTTGGTCTTGTCGATGAGCAGCTGCCCGATGACGCAGAACAGCCCGCCCACCACAAAGGCTTTTAAATAGTCCATCATTTGCCTCCTTCCAGCGCCAGAGCGTGGCATATGCCGGGGATAGACTCCCCCTGCATGGTAGCGGTGGGGGAATGGAGGGCCCCGGTGGGGCAGAACAGGATGCGTTTCCACCGGTCCGCCAGCAGCCCCGGCAGCAGGTAGCCGCACAGCACCGACGCGGAGCACCCGCACCCCGACGCCCCGGCGTGTACGTCCTGCTCCTCCCGGTCGAAGAGCAGCAGACCACAGTCGTTGTAATTGGCCAATTGGACGCCGTCCTTCGCAAAAAAGTCGGACACGATCTCATGGCCCAGCTTGCCCAGGTCCCCGGTGACGATGAGGTCGTAGTAATCGGGGGTCAGGCCGGTGTCCTCGAAGTGGGCCTTCAGCGTCTCATAGGCGGCGGGGGCCATGGCCGCGCCCATGTTGTTGGCGTCCTTGATGCCCTTGTCCACCACCTTGCCCACCGTCACCCGGGCCACCCGGGGGCCGGGCCGGACCTCACTGGCGACCACCACCGCCCCGGAGGCGGTGGCGGTCCACTGGGCGGTGGGTGTGCGCTGGGAGCCGTACTCCAGGGGGGTGCGGTACTGCCGTTCCGCCGAGCAGAAGTGGGAGGATGTGACGGCGGCGGCGTACCTGCCATACCCGCCGCTGAGGAGCAGGGTTGCCAGGGCCAGGCTCTCCCCCATGGTGGAGCAGGCCCCGTACAGCCCGAAAAAGGGGATGGCGGCGGTGCGGGCAGCGTAGCCCGAGCCGATGCACTGGTTCAGCAGGTCCCCCGCCAGCAGCAGGTCCAGGTCCGGGGTGTGGAGCCCCGCCCGTTTCAGCGCCGCGTCCAGGGCCAGCTGCTGCATGGCGGATTCAGACTGCTCCCAGGTCTTGGCCCCGAAAGCGTCGTCGTCGCAGGTGTGGTCGAAGTGCCGCCCCAGGGGCCCCTGGCGCTCCTTCTTCCCGGCGGCGGAGCCGTGACCAATGATAACGGGGGGCGAACCGGGCTGGAAGGTCTGCCGCCCCAGCTTTTGATTGTCCATGGAACCGACTTCCTTTCGTTTGCGCACAGGATTTGCCCTTAGTTTGCGCCTTTGGGGCAAATTCATTCATCCAGAAAAATCTGACAACAAAAACGGCTTTGTCTCTGGAAAAACGGGGCGGATCGTGATATAATGCCCCTCGTAATTTTTGGGGAGGAGCAAGCCAATGTCAGAGGAAACGCGTACCATCGGATATATCTGCCCTGTGTGCGGCCAGGCGGTCATCGCCTCCCGCACCCCCTTTCAGCTGTGCGCCGGGGACAGCTCCCTGCCCTGTCCCTGCGGCAAGTCGGAACTGTCCTTCCGTCAGCTGGGGGACCGCTGCGAGGTGACGGTGCCCTGCCTGTTCTGCGCCCGGGACCACCGGGCGGTTTGCTCCAACGACGGGCTGCTTCACAAGGAGCTGCTGGCCCTGTCCTGCCCCGGGTCGGGGCTGGGGTGCTGCTATATCGGCCGGGAGGGCCGGGTGTTCCGGGCCATGGAGAAGCTGGAGGCGGCGGTGGACAAGCTGCGGCTGGACGACCAGACGGAACAGCGGGGGGCCTTTCTCAACGAGGCGGTGATGGCCGAGGTGCTGGGCGAGCTGAAGGACATCGCCCAGCGGGGTGGGGTGCGCTGCGCCTGCGGCTCGGCGGACTACGGGGTCAAGGTGGGCTATTCCACGGTGGACCTGATGTGCGCCCGATGCGGGGCGGCCCTGCGCCTGCCCGCCGCCGGCCCCGACGACCTGGACGCCCTGTGCGCCCGGGACGCCCTCATCATCCCTGGAAGGAAGGATTCAACGCTTTGAGCACATTTTACGAGATGGATTTCCGGGTGGACTCCCGGGATGTGGACCTGTTCAACCAGTGCCGCCCGTCGGCAGTGCTGGGCTGCCTCCAGGAGGCCGCCACCCAGGCGGCGCTGGAGCTGGGGGTGTCCGGACCCCAGATTTTGAAAAAATACAACTGTCTGTGGATGGTCACCCGCAGCTGGGTGGAGCTGGACGCCCCCCTGCGGTGGAACGAGCTGATCCACGTGAAAACCTGGCACCGGGGGGCCTCCGGAGCCTCCTCCTACCGGGACTTTGACCTGTTCCGGGACGGAAAGCCCGTCGGCCAGGGCGCCTCTGTGTGGGTGATGGTGGATGCGGACGCCCGGAAGCTGTTCCGCATGAAGGACCTGACTGAGTTTCAGGGCACCGGCGGCGGGGCGCTGTGCAAGAGCGTCAAACTCCACCGCCCGGCCATGCCGGAGGCCTTTGACCGCCGCACCCGCCGGGAGCTGGGCTATTCCGACACCGACATCAACGGCCATGTGAACAACGCCCACTACGCCGATTTCGCCTGCGACAGCCTCCATCTGGAGCGGCTGGGCCGGGGGAAATTTGTGCGCTCCTTCCAGATCGGCTACGTCAGCGAGTGTCAGGCGGGGGAGGTCATCGAGGTGGACACCGCCGTCCAAGGAAACCAGCTTTTCGCCCGGGGACAGGGGGCGGGCGGAGACGAGCGGTTTGATTTCACCCTGACCCTGGAGGACCTGCCCGGGAAGATTTAATTCTTTTGTAACAAAAGCTCTCGAATTTTTGTAACGACTGGCCTGTATTCTAAAACTCGCAAGAGATGCTTTTCTTTTTCATTCTATCCTCCATCCTTTGGTCCGAAGCGGCAGCGCTTCGGACCACCTTTTTTGCCTCCGGGCCGCTCTCCCGCCCCCCTGCGCGCCCTCAGCCCCGTCTTAAAGCTTTTTTAAGAAAATCCCCACCAAAATCTAAGAAGGTTCGGCATTGAAATTGAAGATTTATCCTCTATAATCAGCCTTGTCAAACGGCAGAAAGCATTGTGCTGATTTGGAGGGAATCGCTGTGAACATCTTGATTTTGACAGGAAAATTCGGCATGGGCCATCTGTCCGCCGCCAACGCGCTGCGGGAGCAGCTGACCCAGGACGGCCACCGGGCCCACGTTGTCGATCTGTTTGAATATGCCAACCCCGAGCTGGCCCCCGCCATGTACTGGTGGTTCAACGTGCTGGTGACCTACGGCGGGGTCTTTTACAACATCTACCACGACCTGACGGTGAACGACTCCGGCGACGGCCGGGGAGACAACCTGCTGGGCGGCCTGGACCGGCTGCTGGACGAGTACCAGCCCGATGTGGTCATATCCACCCACCCCATCTCCTCCGCCGCCATGGCCCGCTACAAGGAGGAGGGCCCCTCGGACATCCCCCTGGTCACCTGCGTCACCGACGTGACCTGCCACAGCGAGTGGCTCCACCCCGGCACCGACTGCTATCTGGTGGCGGAGGAGTCCGTCCGCCGGGGCTTCATCGCCAAGGGGGCGGACCCGGAGCGGGTGGTGGTGTCCGGCATCCCGGTGAGCGGCCGGTTCCAGCCCGCCCGCCGGGACCCCGCCCAGAAGCGGGAGCTGCTCATCATGGGGGGCGGCCTGGGGCTCATGCCCCGGCGGGACTCCTTCTATCAGGCGCTCAACGCCCTGCCCGGCGTCCACACCACCATCCTGACGGGCCGCAACGACAAGCTGTTCCAGCGGCTGGATGGCAGGTACGAGAACATTGAAGCCGTCCCCTTCACCACCCAGGTGGAGAAGTACATGGCCCGGGCCAATCTCATGCTGTCCAAGCCCGGCGGCATCACCTGCTTTGAGGCCATCGCCGCCCGCCTGCCCATCCTGGCCTGGCAGCCCTTCCTGAAGCAGGAGCAGGAGAACGCCAACTTCCTGGTCCGCCGGGGCATGGCCCGCATCGCCGCCAAGGAGGAGAGCGCCTGCCTGTCCGCCATCCGGGAAGCCATCTACGACGATCAGGCCCTGTCCGCCATGGAGCGGGCTATGGACGACATGGCGGCCGACCTAAGCCGCACCGCCGCCTGCGCCGTGGTCCGGGCCCTGGGCGGGGCCCGCCGGGTATGCGCGTAACTTCTTTTTCTTGAAAGAAACAGCAGCAAAAAGAACTTCGGCTCGCTGACGACGAAATCAAACGGCATCAAATTACCGCCCGGCGGCAAAGACCGGCAGGACACGGCGACCCCGGCGCGCCATTGGAGTGTACGGCGCCTGTTGGAAGCCCGGCAGCGAAGATTCTGCTGTGGCGATGGAAATCTTACAGCAATGCGAGGCCAGATTATGAAGGATAAAGTCAAAAATATCATCTGCGGCGGGGCGGTGCTGGCCCTGCTGGGCTGGACGGTGTACACCATCTTCCAGCAGCAGACCCCCGGCCAGCTGGCCGCCGCCCTGCTCAGCGCCGACTGGCGCGTGCTGCTGCTGGGCCTGCCCCTGATGGCTCTGTTCATCTGCTGCGAGGCCAAGGCCACCCACACCATTCTGCGCTCCCTGGGCTGTCCCCAGCCCTTCCGCCGGTGCGCCTACTACTCCAGCGTGGGATTTTTCTTCAGCACCATCACCCCCTCCGCCACCGGCGGTCAGCCCGCCCAGGTGGTGTCCATGAGCCGGGACGGCGTCCCCGCCGCCGCCGGAGCGCTGGACATGCTGCTGGTCACCATCGGCTACAACACCGCCACTATGATGTGGGGAGTCTTTGCCCTGCTCACCGCCGGAGGGCTCACCGAGCGGCTGGGCGGCCAAGTGGGGCTGCTGCTGGGCCTGGGGCTGGCGGTGTTCGCCCTGCTGGATGTTTTCATGTTCCTGTTTCTCTTCCTCCCCGGCCCCGCCAAGCGGCTGATGTACGGCTGCATCGCCCTGGCTTCCAGGGTGGTTCCCTCCCTGGACAAGGCGGGGCTGGAGGCCATGGCCGACGAGCATCTGGCCGAATACCGCCGGGGCGCCGGACTCATCCGCCGGGACCCCGGCCTGCTCCTCCAGGTGGTGGGGCTGAGCGCGGCCCAGCTGGCCTGCTCCTACGCCATGCCCTATGTGGTGTACCGGGCTTTCGGCCTGTCCGGCTTCGGGCTGGCGGAGGTCGTCGCCCTCCAGGCCCTGTGCTCCATCGCCGTGGGCTACCTGCCCCTGCCCGGCTCCGCCGGGGCGGCGGAAAACGTGTTCCTGCGCAGTTTCCTGCTGGTCTACGGCGAGGCCCTGGTGGCCCCCGCCATGATCCTCAGCCGCACGCTGAACTGCTATCTGGTGCTGCTGGCCACCGGCTTGGCGCTGGCCCTGGGGCGGGTTCTCCGCCGCCCTACCAGCGCTCAGGCGCGGCCGATGGCCGGTCCTGAGCCGGACTCCCCCCTCTCCTCCCTGGAGCGGGCCAGCTGACAAAAACAGCCGGTATTCCCAACTTGGGAATACCGGCTGTTCCATACTGCCCGTCCTACTCCATCAGCGCCTCCCGCAGCCGGGCCACCGCCCGGCGCTCAATGCGGGACACCTGAACCTGGCTCACCCCCAGCACTTTGGACACCCGGTCCTGGGTCAGGTTCTTATAGAACCGCAGGAGGATCACCATCCGCTCCCGCTCGGGGAGCTGGTCGATGGCCTGGCGCAGGGTGAGCTTTTCCACCAGCTCGTCCTCGATGCCCTCGTCTCCCAGCACCGTCTCCAGGGAAAAGCCCTCCTCCCCGCTCTCCCCCTGGAGGGAGGCCACCGACAGCATGGCGGTGTCGGCGGCGGCGATGTCCTCCGGCTCCAGGCCGGTGGCCTGGGCCAGCTCTCCCACCGTGGGCTCCCGGCCCAGCCGCTGGGTCAGCTCCAGCCGCCGCTGGCGCAGGGCCATGGCCCGCTCCTTGGTGCCCCGGCTCACCTTCACCGCCCCGTCGTCCCGGAGGAACCGCCGGATCTCCCCGGCGATTTTTGGCACGGCGTAGGTGGAAAACTGGGTGCCATAGCTGGTGTCAAATCCCCGGATGGCCTTCAAAAACCCCAGGCAGCCCAGCTGGTACAGGTCCTCCGGGTCCACCCCCCGGCCATAGTACCGCCGGGCCACCGACCAGATCAGGCCGCTGTTGTCGATGAGCAGGCGCTCACAGGCGTCGTTATCGCCGGCCTGGGCGGCCTCCAGCAGGGCGGGAGCATCCAGCCCCCTCACCTGGGGGCGCCCGCCCTGCGGGCGATGCGCTTGCGCATGGTGACGGCGGTGCCCCTTCCCGTCTGGGAGCGCACCTTCAGCCCATCCATAAAGCTCTCCATGATGGTGAAGCCCATACCAGAGCGCTCCTCCCCTCCGGTGGTAAACAGGGGGGTCCGGGCCTGTTCCACGTCGGGTATACCCACCCCGGCGTCCTTCACCTGGATTTCCAGTACGCCGCCGTCAAACAGCCGCAGGCGCATGGCGATCTGCCCCAGCCGGTCCGGGTAGGCGTGGACGATGGCGTTGGTCACCGCCTCGCTGACGGCGGTTTTGATGTCCGCCACCTCGTCCAGGGTAGGGTCCAGCTGGGCGGCGAAGCAGGCCGCGCAGGCCCGGGCAAAGCCCTCGTTGGCGGAGCGGGAGGTGAAGGTGACGGTCACCTGGTCAATAGCTTTCATCCTATGTAGCCCTCCTCAGTCTAAGGAAATGAGCCGCCCGATTCCGGCGGCGTCCAGCACCCGCCGCGCCTGGGCAGGGATATTGACCACCCGCAGGATGCCGCCGGAGTGGGCCAGCTGCCGCCGGGCCCGGAGCAGCACGGCGATGCCCGAGCTGTCCATGAAGGCGACACCGGACATGTCCAGCACCAGCTGGGCGGGCAGGCGCTCGGCGATGGCCTGGTCCAGCTGGGTCATCATCTCCCGGGCGCCGTGGTGGTCGATTTCGCCGGACAGGGCGATGGTGAGGGCACTGTCCCGGCTGGTCACTGTGATGGGCATGGCTTGTCCCCCTCAATCAAGCAGAAAATGAGCGCGGTACAGGAGAATTTCCCGTATCGCGCTCATTATAATAGATTCAGGCGGTCACTTTTTGCCGAAGAGGCAATGCGTATTGGAAAAATTTACAAATCAGCGCCAAGTTGTTTGGCGGGGGCCTATCATAGGGCTTTCAATTGCTCTTCGATCTTTACGATCAGTATTTTCAATTTTTCCGCCCGTTCTTTTTCTGAAGCCACCACCTCAGCGGGAGCCTTGTTCAGGAAGCCGGGGTTGGACAGCTTGCCCTCCAGCCCCTTCAGCTCGCCCTGCTTCCTGCCCAGGTCCTTGGTGAGCCGGGCCTTCTCCTTCTCAATATCCACCAGCTCCGCCAGGGGCATATAAACCTTTGCGTCGTGGGTCACGTCGGCCACCAGCCCGGTGAGGTCGGAGGGCTCGTCCGACCGCACCTCGATGGAGGAGGCCCAGGCCAGCCGGGTGAGGAAGCCCTTGCCCGCGTTGAACACCTCTCCCTTGGCGGTGACGATGGTGAGGGCCGCCTTTTTGGAGGGGGGCACGTTCATCTCCGCCCGGCGGGCGCGGATGGTGCGGATCACGTCCATGACAGACTCCATGGCGCTCTCCGCCTCCTGGAAGTTCAGCCCCTCGCTGTACTCCGGCCAGCTCTGCGTCATCAGGAAGCCGCCCTCGACGCCGGGGGCGTGGGGCAGGGCCTGCCAGATCTCCTCGGTGATGAAGGGCATGAAGGGGTGCAGGAGCTTGAGGGTCTCGGTGAGGACGTAGACCAGCACCTGCTGGGCCTGGATCTTGGCCCCCTGGTCGTCCCCCTGAAGCCGGGCCTTGGTCAGCTCGATATACCAGTCGCAGTAGTCGCTCCAGATGAAGTCGTACACCTTGGCGGAGGCCACCCCCAGCTCATAGGCGTCCATGTTCTCGGTGACCTCTTTCACCACCCGGTTGAGGCGGGACAGAATCCACTGGTCCTCCTGCTCCAGCTTGTCCGGCAGGACGCACTGGCTGATGGTCAGGTTCATCATGACGAACCGGCTGGCGTTCCAGATCTTGTTGGCGAAGTTGCGCATGGCCTCGCACTTTTCCACAAAGAAGCGGGTGTCGTTGCCGGGGGCGTTGCCGGTGATGAGGTTGAAGCGCAGGGCGTCCGCGCCGTACTTCTCCGCCATCTCCAGGGGGTCGATGCCGTTGCCCAGGGACTTGGACATTTTGCGGCCCTTGTCGTCCCGGACCAGGCCGTGGATCAGCACCGTGTGGAAGGGGGGCTTGCCGGTGTGCTCGCAGCCGGAGAAAATCATCCGGGCCACCCAGAAGAAGATGATGTCATAGCCGGTGACCAGCACGTCGGTGGGATAGAAATATTTCAGGTCCTCGGCGTCCTCCGGCCAGCCCAGGGTGGAGAAGGGCCACAGGGCCGAACTGAACCAGGTGTCCAGCACGTCCGGGTCCCGCTGGATGCGCTTGGAGCCGCAGTGGGCGCACTGGTCGGGGTCCTCCTCGGCCACGGTCATTTTGCCGCAGTCGGCGCAGTACCACACCGGGATCTGGTGGCCCCACCACAGCTGGCGGGAGATGCACCAGTCGTGGACGTTCTCCATCCAGTTGGTGTAGGTCTTGGTGAAGCGGTCGGGGACGAACCTGGTCTCCCCCTCGTTGACCACCCGCAGGGCCTCCCTGGCCAGGGGCTCCATTTTCACGAACCACTGGGCGGAGATGATGGGCTCCACGTCGTTGTGGCAGCGGTAGCAGGTGCCCACGTTGTGCTGGTGGTCCTCCACCTTTTCCAGCAGGCCCAGAGCCTCCAGGTCGGCGATCACCGCCTTGCGGGCCTCGTAGCGGTCCAGCCCCTGGTATTTGCCGCCGTTCTCGTTGACCACGCCGTGGTCGTCCAGCACCCGGATGGTGTCCAGGTTATGCCGCAGGCCCACCTCGAAGTCGTTGGGGTCGTGAGCGGGGGTCATCTTCACGCAGCCGGTGCCGAACTCCAGGTCCACGTACTCGTCGGCCACAATGGGGATCTCCCGGTCCATCAGGGGCAGCAGGCACTTCTTGCCGATGATGTCCTGATACCGCCCGTCGGCGGGGTTGACGGCCACGCCGGTGTCCCCCAGCATGGTTTCAGGCCGGGTGGTGGCCACGATAACGTACCGCCCCGGCTCCCCCGCGATGGGGTACTTAATGTGCCACAGGCGGCCGGGCTTGTCCTGGTACTCCACCTCGGCGTCGCTGAGGGCGGTGACGCAGTGGGGACACCAGTTGACGATCCGGGAGCCCTTGTAGATCAGCCCCTTGCCGTACAGGGAGACGAACACATGGCGCACCGCCTTGGACAGCCCCTCGTCCATGGTGAACCGGGAGCGCTCCCAGTCGCAGGACACGCCCAGCTTCTTCTGCTGCTCCACGATGCGGTTGCCGTACTTGTGCTTCCACTCCCACACCCGCTCCAGGAACTTTTCCCGGCCCAGGTCGTGGCGGGTGAGGCCCTCCCTCTCCCGCAGCTCCTCTTCCACCTTGATCTGGGTGGCGATGCCCGCGTGGTCGGTGCCGGGGAGGTACAGCGCGGCATAGCCCTGCATCCGCTTGTAGCGGATGAGCATGTCCTGCATGGCGTCGTCCATGGCGTGGCCGATATGGAGCTGGCCGGTGACGTTGGGGGGCGGCATGACGATGGTGAAGGGCTTTTTGTCTGGGTCCCGGACGCCCTTGAAGCAGCCGTTTTCCTCCCAGGCTTTGTAAACGCGGCCCTCCACCTCCTGGGGCTCGTAGACCTTGGGCAGTTCTTTGCTCATTTTGAATACACTCCTTTTCGGGGCGCTGGTCCCTCCGTCCTGCCCGCGCAAAACAAAAAGCCCGCCCCAAGCTGTTTGCTCAGGGCGAACTGAAAAAGTCCGCGGTACCACCTGAATTTCCCCTGGCGGGGACGCTCATTGCCTCTGTAACGGGAGGGCCCGCCGGTCCCTACTGCGGTTCAGGACCGGGGCTCCGGGACCACTTCCCCCCGCCTCCGCCGCGGCCTCGCACCAGCCGGCCGCTCTCTGATAACGGAACGTCAAGGGTACTGCTTCCCATCTCTGCCTGTATCGACAAATAGTATAGGCGAAAGGGCGGGGTTTGTCAAGGCCGGTTTTTTTGTCAGGGGCCCGCAAAATACATGTTGTAATTTTCCCCCAAATCGTGTACACTGGTATCATCCACACAAGGAGGGACAGCTTATGAAAATTGCCGGCTTTATTTTGAGGATCACAGCGGTCGCCCTGACGGCGGCGGCGGTAGCCTGCGCGGTGGTGGCCCACCTGTGCGCGTCCCTCCAGGACGCCGACTGACAAGGAGGTATGGAAATGAAGAAAACTGTGGGATTTATTTTGAAAATCGTGGCGGCCGCCATGGCGGTGGCGGCCCTGGTGTGCGCCGTGGCCGCTTTCTGGGACCAGATCATGGACCTCATCGACACCGTGGCGGACAAGGTGGAGGAACGGCGGGCGAACAAGTGCTTCCAGCCCGCCGAGTACGACGATTACGACGACAGCATCATGTGACTGCGGCATAAAAAAGTCCCTCCCGGCGGGCCGGGAGGGACTTTTTTCATCGAATCTTTCGGGCCTCCAGGTAGAAGCGCTTGTCGTGGGCCTCGCCCATGGAGAAGGTTTTGCGGGGGAGCACCCCGTCGTGGATAACGGTGGGGAACAGCGCCTCCTTGTCCATGGGGGGCAGTAGGAATGCGATATTCCCCGGCCGGGCGGCAAACTCCCGGGCCACCGCCTCGCCGTGGATATAGTCCACCCGGCCCTCGTGGTCCATGAGGTAGCCGTCCAAAAAGCTTTGCAGGGCCGCCACGGGCAGGCGGGCGGCGGAGGCGGGCAGGGTGACCACGCCCTCGGCCCCGTTGTACAGCCAGCCCAGGGACATTCCATCCCCCCCGGGGGCCGCGCCCCGGCAGGCCCCGGGATAGGCCCGCACCAGGGCGTCCAGCAGGGCCTGGGGGTCGGTGTGGAACACCACCCGGTGGATGGGCTCGAACTCCAAGCTGCCGTCGTGGAGGTTCACCAGCTCGCACAGGGCGAACCGGGCGGGGAGGCCGTCCCACTTCTCCGGGGGCATAAAGCGCTTCTGCCTCTCGTAGCACTCCTTTGCGGTGGCCAGGGAGTGGTTGCCGTCCCCCACGGCGAAGAGCATGACGGGCTGGTCCTCCGTGCCGTACCTGGCGCGGAAGGCGGCGGGGTCCCCCAGGGCGGCCAGGGCGGCGGACACCTCCGACAGCTGCTTTTCCGCCAGCAGCCAGCCCTTTATGTGTCCCCCCTGCTCCATCAGGTCGAAGTCGTACAGCAGCTCCATGGCGCCGGTCTGGGCCGCCAGGGGCTCGATCACCGTGCGCTTGGGGTCGTCGCACAGCAGCATGGCGTGGGGCAGCTCGATGGGGGCGTTTTTCCGCACCGCCACCCTGGGCGGGATGCGGGTGTGGACCACCCCCTCCGTGGCCCGGATCAGCACGTCGGACCCCGGCTCGTAATCATAGGCGTCCAGATCCGCCATGCCCACCAGCCCCCGGCGCACCTTGCCGCCGGACAGGGTCCGCTCCACGTAGACCATGGCCCCGGGCAGGGTCTTGAACCGGCCCTCCCGGACATACCGGGACATGGTGGAGTTGATGTCCATGATGTCCATCTCCACCTGGGGTCCGTCCAGGCTGCTTTCGGGCAGGATGAGCCGCAGGGCGGAGGGGGCCCGGCCCACCCGCTCCTCCACCCGCTGCCAGTACTCGGGCTGGGAGGTGTACTGGTCGCAGGCTACCACCGACCACTTGTCGTAGTCGCAGTTCTGGGGCAGGAGGATTTCGGCGGGACGGAAGGGAAGGTTTTCAAATACAGCGTCCATATTTATCCCTCTTTTCAGGCGGAAGATGGGGTGCGTGCAGGGCGCGCCGCCGGATGTTCCCACAAAGCACGGCGGGCCGGGTGGTCCCGCCCTACAGCGCGGCTTTGATGGCGGCCAACAGGTCGGGGAACTCCTCAAAGGCGGGTATGTCCGGGTAGTCCGCCTTGATCTGGGGGGTGGATTTGAACAGGAAGCCCGCCCTGCCCGCCTGGATCATAGCCAGATCGTTGAAGCTGTCCCCGGCGGCGATGGTGTCAAAGCCGCAGGACTGGAGGGCCTTCACGGTGGTGAGCTTGGATTTCTCACAGCGCATTTTGTACCCGGTGATCCCGCCGTCCGGCCCCACCTCAAGGGTGTTGCAGAACAGGGCGGGCCAGTTCAGCTTGGCCATGAGGGGCTTGGCGAACTGCTCGAAGGTGTCGCTGAGGATCACCACCTGGGTGAGCGTGCGCAGCTCGTCCAGAAACTCCCTGGCTCCAGGGAGGGGGTCGATCTTGGCGATGGTGGCCTGGATCTCCTTCAAGCCCAGGCCGTGTTCCCTCAAAATGGCCAGCCGGTAAGCCATGAGCTTGTCATAGTCCGGCTCGTCCCGGGTGGTGCGGGAGAGCTCAGGGATGCCGCTGGCCTGGGAGAAGGCGATCCAGATTTCGGGGACCAGGACGCCCTCCATATCCAAACAGACGATGTTCATGGCAATCTTCCTTTCAAAATGTTCTGTGCAGGGCGCGACGACTCGGCGCGCCGGGGCCGCCCTACAGGGTTTTCAAAAACCGCTCCAGCCGGCTCAGCGCCTCCGCCAGGTCGTGCATGGAGGCGGCGTAGCAGGCCCGGACGTAGCCCTCTCCGCCGGGTCCGAAGGCGTGGCCGGGGATCACCGCCACCTTCTGCTCCTTCAGGAAGCGGTCGGCAAACTGCTCGCTGGTGAGCCCGGTGGACTTGATGCAGGGGAAGGTATAGAAGGCCCCCAAGGGCTCGAAGCAGCTCAGCCCCAGCTTGCGGAAGCCGTCCACCAGGAACCGGCGGCGGCCGTCGTACTCCTCCCGCATGGCGTCGATGTCGCCGTCCCCGTGCTCCAGGGCCTCGATGGCGGCGTACTGGCTGGTGGTGGGGGCGGACATGATGCCGTACTGGTGGAGCTTGGTCATGGCGGAGATGAGGGGCTTGGGGCCGCACACATAGCCCAGCCGCCAGCCCGTCATGGAGTAGGCCTTGGAAAAGCCGTTGACCACCACGGTGCGCTCATACATGTCCGGCAGATTGGCCATGGACACGTGCCGCCCTCCGTAGGTGAGCTCGGCGTAAATCTCGTCGGAGATGACCATGACGCCGGTGCCCCGCAGGACGCTGGCCAGGGCCTCCAGGTCCCCCCGGCCCATGACGCCGCCGGTGGGATTGCAGGGGAAGGGCAGAACCACCGCCTTGGTGCGGGGGGTGATGGCGGCCCGCAGCTCGCCGGGGGTGAGGCGGAACTCGTGCTCCGCCTTGGTCTCCACCAGCACGGGCACGCCGTGGGCCATGGACACCAGAGGGCCGTAGCACACAAAGGAGGGGGTGGGGATAATCACCTCATCCCCCGGCTCCAGCAGGGCCCGGAAGGCCAGGTCCAGCCCCTCGCTGCCCCCCACGGTGACCAGAATCTGGCCCATTGGGGCGTAGTCCAGGTCAAAGCGGCGCTTTAAGTAGCGGGAGATGGCGGCCCGCAGGTCGGAAAGGCCCGCGTTGGGCGTGTACTTGGTGAAGCCCTTTTCCAGGGAAAAGATGCCCGCGTCCCGGATGTGCCAGGGGGTGGGGAAGTCGGGCTCCCCGATGCCCAGGGAGATGCCTCCCTCCATGCCCTGGAGCAGGTCGAAGTATTTCCGGATACCGGAGGGCTGTATGTCCTGCACCCGCCGGCACATAACCTTGCTGTAGTCTATCATTCAAACACGAACCTTTCCTCCTGGACCTCCTGCACGGGGAAGATCAGGTGCTTTTCCTTGTACTTCTTCAGAATGAAGTGGGTGGCGGTGCCGGTGACCCCCTCGATGGGGGCCAGCTTCTCCCCCACGAACTGGGCCACCTCCTTCAGGGTGCGCCCGGAGATGGTCACCGTCATGTCGTAGGCCCCGCCGGACATGAGGTAGAGGGACTCCACCTCGTCGTACTGGTAGATCCGCTGGGCCACCCGGTCGAAGCCCTCCCCCCGCTGGGGGGTGACGCTCACCTCGATGAGGGCGGTCACCGACTCCTGCTGGGTGCGGTCCCAGTCCACAATGGTCTTGTAGCCCAGAATAATATGGTCCTTCTCATATTGGGCCACCGCCGCCGACACCTGTTCCTCCGTCATATTGGTCATAGCCGCCAATTGGGCCTGGGTCAGGGTGGCGTCGTCCTCCAGGAGCTGGAGCAGATTTTTCATAGCAGGGTTCCTCCCGTGTTTCTAAAACATTATTTTATTATTATACACGCCCCGGGCGGGGAAAGCAATCCCCATATGAAGGAACCTCTGAATAAACACCTCCGGGGCCCTTCCCGGATTGATTTAAGGAGCCTCTGAATAAATCGGCAAGAGCGATTTGCGAGAGATTTTTCGCCGCAGCGAGGCGGGATTTCGCAGGAATAATTGTGTTTATTTCAAGAAATCACAACAAAGCTGGGGCGGAAAAGATCCGCAAAGCGCCGCAGACGCATTTGTTCAGAGGTTCCTTAAAGCTCCCCCGGCTCCCGCCCCTCAGCCCACGGCGCTCAAGGGGCGGAGCGCCCTATAATCAAGAGGCCGCGGCTGACCAGCCGCGGCCTCTGCGTTTCAATGCCGATGTAAACCGGTTTTCCCGGGCCTTTCTCTCAGCTCTCCTCTTCCAGCTCGAACTCCGGGCCGAATTCCAGGGCGCTGTCCCTGCGGACCCTGCCCAGCTCGGGCTCCAGGGCGGGCTGGGCCTTCACGGTGGTGCACCGTCCGTTGAGGACGCCGCCGTCCTCCACCACCAGGGAGGCGGTCTTGACGTCTCCGTCCAGGCTGCCGGAGGACTCCAGGCGCATGTGCTCCCGGGCTTGGACGTTGCCCTCAATCCGGCCCGCCACCCGGACCACATCCGCCGCCACAGGGCCGCGGATCAGGCCGGACTCCGCCACGATCACCGCGCCCACCATGTCGAACTCACCCTCAACGACGCCCTCCACCTGGACCACGCCCTCGCCTTGGAGCGTACCGCTGAATGTAACGCCCTGGGCAATGATCGTGCTGCCCGCCCGGGCCGGCGCGGGGGCGCTCACCGGCTCCTCCTGTGAAATGGCCGGAACCTCCGACGGAGTGTCTACCTTCTGCATGCCAAAGAAACCCATAAAGACCTCACCTTTCCTTTGAGAGAAGCTCAAACACGCCTGTAGCAAGGCTTTCGCTCTCCCGCTTGTGACCTCCATACTAGCACAGGCCGGGGGAAATTTCAAGTCTGAATATGGTTCTGCCGGCGTAAAGCTACCGCTCCGCCAGCCGCCGCCGGAAGAGCCCCACAGCCAGCGCCATCACCGCCGCCGCCCAGAGGGACACCCGCAGCAGGTGTCCGGGCAGGGCGGCCCAGTCCCCTGCCAGGGCGGCCTTGGCCCCCTCCACGCCGTGGACGAAGGGGAGGGCGCAGGCCACGGCCTGGAAGGGCCCGCCGATCAGGGACAGGTCGAACCAGATCCCCGCCAGCCACGCGGTCACGTTGGTCAGGATGGCCCCGCACACGCCCCCCACCTGCCTGTCGTTGAACAGGACGCCGCACAGCAGGCCCAGGGCGATGAACAGCAGGGCCGACGGAATCAGAGAGAGGACCACCGCCGGAAGATTCCAGCTCAGGGGCAGGCCCAGGGCCACCGCCGCCCCCAGGCAGACGGCGGTCTGCCCCGCCGCCAGGGGCAGCATGGGCAGCAGGTAGCCCAGCAAAAAGTCGGAGGCGGTCATGGGCGAGGCCGCCAGCCGGGCCAAAAAGGCGGAGGAGCGGTCCTTGGCCAGCAGCAGCCCGGAGAACAGCGCCATAAAGGTCAGCCCGAACAGGGCGACGCCCGGCGCCAGGGTTTCCAGCTCGAATATACGCACCGGGACATTGCGCTGGATCACATTCATCAGCACCAGCAGGACCAGGGGGAAGCCCAGCCCGAAAAACATGGTCAGCGGGTCCCGGAGCAGCTCCTTCAGGTTCCGCTTGGCGAACGCCCGCACCCTCATGACGCCGCCCCCTCTCCCGCCAGAGCCACAAAGGCGTCCTCGAAGCTGCCGCAGCCCGCCAGGGCCTTCAGCTCCTCCGCCGTCCCCACCGCCCGGAGGCGGCCATGGTTCATCACGCCTACCCGGTCGGCCAGGGTCTCCGCCTCCTCCAGGTAGTGGGTGGTCAAAATGATGGTGGTGTGCCCCTTGAGCCCCCGGATAACCCCCCACAGCTCCCGGCGGGCCAGCACATCCAGCCCCAAGGTGGGCTCGTCCAGAAACAGCACCTCGGGCTGGGCCGCCAGCGCCATGGCGATGGACAGCCGCCGCTGCCAGCCGCCGGACAGGGTTCTGGCCCGGGCCTTGGCCCACCGGGTCAGGTCCAGCCGCTCCGCCACCTGGCCCGCCCCCTCTCTGGAGCGGCCGTAGACCCCCGCCATCAGCTCCAGGTTCTCCCAAACCGTGAGATTGGGGGCGATGGCAGTCTCCTGGGGGGAGACCGCCAGAATCTCCTTGGCTGCGCGGCTGTCCCCCCTGACGCTGTGCCCCATGAGCCGGGCGTCCCCTTCGGTGGGGACGGCCAGGCAGGACAGCATCCGAATGGTGGTGGATTTCCCCGCCCCGTTCACCCCCAGCAGGGCGAACAGCTCCCCCGCCGGAATGGACAGCTCCAGCCGGTCCACCACCCTGCGGCCCCCGTACTCCTTGGTGAGGCCCAACATCTCAATGGCGTTCACTTCTGTCCCTCCTCCCGCGCCGCACGGCCCTGGCGGAGAGACTCATCCATGAAGTCCATCATGCCGTCGAAGCCCACGATGGCGATGCCCTTCTTTTTGTCCGCCATCAGCAGCAGGCTGTCCCCCGGCTCGATCTCAAACAGATCCCGCACCTCCTTGGGGATGACGATCTGGCCCTTGTCCCCCACCCGGACGGTGGACAAAAACTGGTCCTTGGGCAGCTTCATCTTCATTTCCACTCCTCCTATTAGTCGTACTTTTCCCACTTAGTATAACTCAGGAAACTCACGCTGTCAAGCGTCTATTTCCCTCCCCCGCCGCATAGGATGCAGGGAGGTGAAGCGTATGCGAAAGAAAAGGACAACCCGGCCCTGGGCCCGGGGGCTGCGGACCGGGGCCGCGGCGCTGGTAGGCGTGCTGGCAGTGTGGCTGGCCTGGCTGGTGGGGGACCCCGCCGCCGCCCTGGACCAGCTCCGGGAGTGGGCGGGCAGCGCCCAGGTGTCCCTGGCCCTGCTGTCGGCGGAGCTGGGGCTGGAGGAACAGGGGGACGGTCTGTCCCGCTGGGACAGGATGGTGCTGGCCCAGTCCTCCCTGCTGGGGGGCGTACTGCCCTCCCAAGAGCCAGAGGAGAGCGCCCCGCCCCCGTCGGAGAGCGGCGACCTGCTGGAGCTGGACCCCCCGGGAGAGGACGAGGAGGCCAGCGCCCCCCTGCCCTCCGCCGGCGCCCCCGAGGGCATCATCCCCAAGACCATGGTGGCCGGGTCCTCCGCCAAGTACATCACGTCGGGCAGCGTGTCCGTCTATAATCACACGGATTACGCCATAGACATACCTGCCCTCATCCAGAACGCCCCCCAGCTGTCCGCCGCCGGGGAGGGCCCCAAGGTGCTTATCTACCACTCCCACGCCACCGAGTCCTACACCATGTCAGGGACGGACGTGTACGAGTCCAGCGGCGACCACCGCACCCTGGACACCAGCCAGAACATGGTCCGGGTGGGGGAGGAGATGAAGGCGGTGTTCGAGGCGGCGGGCATCGGCGTGGTCCACGACACCACCCTTTATGACTACCCCAGCTACAACGACGCCTACAACCGCTCGGTGCAGGGGGTGGCGGAAAACCTGAAAAAGTACCCCTCTATCGTGCTGGTGCTGGACGTTCACCGGGACGCCCTGGTGGCCAACGACGGCACCATCTACAAGGTGGTGGCGGGGACGGTGGACGACTGCGCCCAGGTGATGATGGTGATGGGCAGCGACGCCACCGGCCAGGTCCACCCCAACTGGAAGGTCAATCTGGCCCTGGCTCTGTCCATCCAGTCCGCCCTGTCCGGCAAGTGGTCCACCCTGGCCCGGCCCCTGGTGCTCCGGCCCACCCGGTTCAACCAGCACCTGTCCACCGGCACCATTCTGGTGGAGGTGGGCACCCATGGCAACACCCTCCAGGAGGCCATCACCGCCGCCCGGCTGTACGCCCGGACGGTGGTGGAGCTGATGGAGCGGTAGGGCGCGAAAAGGCCCCCGGCGGAAGCCCGCCGGGGGCGCTTTGGGTCACGATAAAATCAGCTGAATGGGGTTCTCCAGCCGCTCCCCCGCCAGGGGCAGGGTGACGATAGCCTTGAACAGGTCCCCGTCAATGCCGATTTCAAACTTCCCGTGCTGGAGTTCTGTGAGAGACTGGGCGATGGACAGCCCCAGGCCGCTGCCCGCCTGGTTGCGGGACTCGTCTCCCCGGACGAACCGCTCCATCAGCCGCTCCGCCGGGATGTCCAGGGCGTCCCGGGAGATGTTCTTCACCGACAGCACCGCCCAATCCCCGCTGCGCCGCAGGTCCACATACACCCGGGTGCCCGGCAGGGCGTACTTGGCGCAGTTGGTGAGCAGATTGTCCAGCACCCGCCACAGGTGCCGCCCGTCCGCCTCCACCCACAGGGGCTCGCCGGGCAGGGAGCGCACCACCGTCAGCTCTTGGGCCTCCAGCCGCTCGCCGGTCTCGGCCAGGGCCTGGTCGGTGAGCTGGGCCCAGTCCAGCCGCTCCCAGTTCACCGTCAGGTTGCCGGTGGACGCCTTGGAGGCCTCCACCAGGTCCTCGGTCAGCTTTTTCAGCCGCTGGCTCTTCCGGTCCAGCACTTCGATATACTCCTGGGCCTTGGGGTCGCTGATGTCCACCTTTTTCAGCAGGTCCACATAGTTGATGATGGAGGTCAGCGGGGTTTTCAGGTCGTGGGACACGTTTGTGATTAGCTCCGCCTTGAAGTGCTCGCTCTTCATCCGCTCATCCACCGCCGTAGAGATGGCGTGACCCAGGTTGTTCAGCTCGTCGGCGTGGCCCTTCAGGTCGGGCAGCATCCGATTGGTGTCGATGTGGTAATTGGGATTGCCCCCAATGATCTCCTGGGTGCCGCGGCGGATGCGCTTCCACTGGTAAGCCCAGGCGCACAGGTAGAGCGCCGCCAGGAAGCTCACCAGCAGCCACAGCCCGGTGGCCCACCGAATCGTAGCCATTGTGAAGATCGGGTATGCCATGCAGCCTATCACCGCCTTCCAAATCAGGGGGACGGCCTGGACGGCCAGCCCCATGGCTCCAAACAGCCCCCAGCACCAGCCCCAGAGGCGGACGAACATCTTCCAGCACCAGGCGCAGACGGCCCAGGTCCAGGTGTCGCGCAGGAGGGTATGGGCCTTGGCCCGGGCGCACACCGTCACCAGCGCAGCCAGCCCCATGGCCGCCGCTGCGGACACCCCGAGCCCCACGCCGATCAGCTGCATGAACATGGGAGCGTCCCCGTACATGTCGGCCACGATGGACATGCCCAGCCCCACCGAGCCCACGCCGCCCCAAAACAGCAGGAACAGCAGCACGTCCCCGGGTATGCGGTGGAACCAGTTGAGGTAGATCTCTTCCATCCCCCGTTTGTGGCCCGCCCCGCAGCACAGGTATGCCGTCAGCAGAAGGCCCAGCACCCCCAGCACCAGGGTGGCGGACAGGTACTGGGTCCGGCCGGCGTGCCACTCCTCCAGCTTCAGCGCCGCCTTGCGGTACTGGTCGTCCACCCGCAGCGCCTCGTCCACCCACATCACCAGGTTGACCCGCTCCGCCGCCTCCGCGGCCTTCGAGGTGCGCGTCCACTCCAGCTGTTCCGGGTCGAACATATAGCCAAACCGGTTGGCCTCCAGGCAGGCCCGGACGGTGGGATAAAAGATATGCGCACCGTCCGGCGTGTCCACCCGGAGCACACTGGTATACCCGTCCTCATCCGCCAGCACCCGGTCCAGCGGCACCGCCACCCGGTCGCCGTCGGCCACGTCCAGAGCCACCTCCTCCGTGGCGGCGGAGGGACGCTGGCGGGCCTGTTCCACCAAATCGGGCAAGAGCCCCCGCCAGTTGTCCTGGTAGCGGACGCCGTCGTAGCTCCCCCCGTCGAGGGCGCCCACTTCCTCGGGGTCCAGGTACTCCCATCCCTCGTTCACCTGGAACAGCCTCCGCTCCGATTCCACCCAGTAGTCGATGTCCGCCTTCGTGCCATCCTCCTGGGTGTTGCCGTAAATCATCTTGCCATCTTTGTCCAAAAGCTGCCAGCGCAGGTTGGTGGTCCCGGCATCCAGCGCGGCCTCCAGCTGTTCCAGGCTGCGCTTCTCCGACAGGGACAGTTCCCGCCCCATGGCCCGGCACTCATAGAGGCTCACCAGGTTGTTCACATGCCAGGAGTCCTGGCGCACCAGGTAGTTGCGGGTGTAGCCGCCGGACTCCTCAAAGCCGTCGGTCCACAGCGCGTCGAAGTTGGCCAGTTGGTACCAGCCCATGATGGCTGTGGCGGTGAAAGCCGCCACAGCCGCGGTGAAGGCCAGGGCCTTCACCGCTAAATTTTCCCGCCATTTCATTGCATTTTCTCCATTTTATAGCCCAGGCCCCACACAACCTTCAAATACCGGGGGTTGGCGGGGTCGATTTCGATTTTCTCCCGCAGGTGCCGGATGTGGACGGCCACGGTGTTCTCCGAGCCCAGGGCGGGGTCGTTCCACACCTGCTCATAGATCTGGGCAGTGGAGTACACCCGGCCCAGGTTCTTCATCAGCAGGCGCAGGATATTGTACTCGATGGGGGTGAGGCTGACGCTCTCCCCGTCCACCGTCACCGACTTGGCCTCGTCGTCCATGACGATGGAGCCGTTGCGCAGGGCTCCGCCGGACTCCTCCGCCACCACCCTGCCCCCCAGTGTGGTGTACCGCCGCAGCTGGCTCTTCACCCGGGCCAGCACCTCGATGGGGTTGAAGGGCTTGGTGATATAGTCGTCCGCGCCGATGTTCAGCCCCAGCACCTTGTCCGTGTCCTCGCTCTTGGCGGTGAGCAGGATGATGGGGATATTGCCCCCGGACTCCCGCAGCCGGGCGGTGGCCCGGATACCGTCCAGCTGGGGCATCATGATGTCCATCAAAATGAGGTCGATATTCCCCTCGTTCACCGCCCGGACAGCCTCCTCCCCGTTGTAGGCGGACACCGTCTTGTAGCCCTCGCTGGTGAGGTAAATCTCCAGCGCCGAGACGATGTCCTTGTCATCGTCGCAGATGAGCACCGTGTACATGGCATATTCCCCCTTGCTCCCTCTGTTGTCACGTTCCGCCTGTTCGCGACGCGCGGCTTTCGCCGAAGCAAAGTCCGCTCAACTTCGTTTCCGCTTCTAGCGAAAACTGCGTTCGCACCCTTGCTTCTCATGTTACCAGCCCGCCGTTTAAGTTGCAACGGGGAAATTGTTTAAATTCCATTTAAGACGCTGAAAATATTTCGCATTTTAAATCTCGCTTACACCCTCTCTTATTCACTCTTGCAGGCAAATTTAAAAGATTTTCTCTGTGTGCATATTGCGCACGATTAAGCAGTTAATAGCAGTCACCCGCACTCAGCACCCTTTATTTCACCTCATATAATATAAAAAATCTGCCAGATGGCAGACTTTTTCGACAGGCTGTCCTCTGCCACGTTTTGACAGGGGACAGCCTGATAAAAAATTTGACTGAAATGGCGCATAAAGCCGTTTTCGGCGCATAGAGTGGAACAAGGCATGGTGGAGCGGACCACTGTATCATGCTAAAGGAGTGAATTTACGTGGAGATATGCAACCTAGTGCTGAGCATCATTTCTATTTTGATGTCAATTTCCGTAACCGTTTATGCCCTCAAAAAACAAACAGAGAAAAAATAGGGAGCGGATTTAAATTCTACTTACGAAAGAAATTTCAGCCTTTTGGGGCACCAGACAATTCAGCGCAGAATTGCCAAGGCCTTTCCGACAAATCAACAGATGCATAGATCAGGCTGGTCCGCTCCTTCTGTCCCTTCTCTAACTGTCTAATCTTATGTCTGGACGCCAGGAAAGATGCCTAGCCAAGAAAGATTTTTATCCTGCTTACGGCCTCACTCCTTCTCAGCCCAGCACCTCCAGCCGGTCCAGCGTGGTCATGATCCGGCAGTAGGTCTCGTTCAGGTTGAGCACGTTATCCTCCAGGCTGTTGGGGTCCGGGCCGCTCTCGCCCCGGAGGGCCCCGCGCTCCATGAGCTTGCCGATGGTGGACCGGTAGTGCTCCGGCACGTCCTTCAGCGTTCTGCACTTGGGCATATCCTCATCCTCCTTTTCAGTTTCCCGGGCGGAGTAATTCACCCAGGGCAGCTTACCGTGCTTGGTCCAAGTCCGGGCCCCGGCGGTCCCAAGGGTCTGCTTTGCCGCAACGTTCCCGTAGGTAGACGTCAGCACCCCACCTCGCCGTAGGTCCGGGACAGTTCCCCGTCCAAGCCCCAGATGATGCCCTTGATAAAGCCCACACAGTCGAACAGGAAGCCCTTGTCCTTGATGGCGTTGGCCTGGGGCAGTCACTGGCGGTTGGTTTTGGCGCTGCTCCCCTGGGTGGTGGCCCGCTGGATCATCTTTGCGGTGGCGGGCCAGCCCCAGAGCCTCAGCATGCAGGCTGTTTTGTAATTTCTGGAAATTCCATCAGCTTGGCGCAAAACGCCGCCGTCATCAGATAGTTCATGTTCTCCCCTCCCACAAATTCGTCATAACCCCCCTGCCCCGCCGCCTCCGCCAGGGTGAGCCCAGCGGAGCGCAGCTTGTTCCATATCTTTTATGCGTTGTCCACAATTATCACATCCCTCTGCACTATGGTTTGATGTCTACAGTAATCGGGAGTTCCGTATGGAAATACATCTGGTAGTGATGCTGTTATTGCTCACAGACATATAGCCCTCGACCGTCAAAATCACATTGTCGGTCCTGGCGTTGTATACTGTAATCCGCCTTTCGCAGTTGAAATAGCCGGCATCTTTCGACAGGTTGGCATTTACCTTGTCGGCTTCGGTACAGCCCGCCGCCGTGACCGCAATCATGAGCGCTACGAGTATAGCGCAAAGTCTCTTTTTCATTGGCTGTCATCCTCCTTGTCACTTCCACCCAGCTCCTCCCCGGCCTGGTCCACCAGGCCCTTGCTCATGGCCAGCAGCCTCACCAGCTATTGGGGAACCAGGGCACCCATGGCCACCGCGTTCTCCACCATGGACCCCAGCTCCGTCACGATGTACCACACCAGCACCACCGGACACACCAGCCCCGCGTACTGGATGGGCAGCTCCACCAGCGGCAGGTTGTCCAGCACCAGGGACAGCAGCGTGTCCACCCCCGCCACCACCAGCACCACCACGATCATCCCGCACTTGTGCCAGATGCCCTCCCGGGCCCGGGCACTGGGCCACTCTCCCTCCTTGGCCGCCGCCATGGACCCGGTGACATAGTCCATCGCCATGCAACCGATCCAGCCCACCACCAGCCACCCGAACCAGCCCCACAGGCCGGTGAGCAGCCCCAGCAGTCCGGCCATTGCCGCCTTGATCTGATGGATTGTCTTCTCCATGTGTAAACTCCTCCTTTCAGGCGCGGAGATCACCCCGCCGCCGTGCCTCCGAACCCGGCGGGCACCAGCTCCGGCATGCCAAAGTCGTTGATGATGATGTCCGCCACCTACCGCTTCAGAAGGCGGGGCACGGCGGAGAATTGGATCCACTCCTCCACCACGCGGCACGCGAATAACATAGCCATCATTTCATAGCCTCCTTTCAATTTAGTAAATATCCAAAAGGCCAGTCCGGCCAATCGGTAACGCATAGACTACACCCGCCATCTCCACCAGGCACTCCTCCAGCATGGCGTTTGACTGGATGGATGCGGCTAGCTTCTGTTTGGCGGCATCCAGCTCCACCCTCAGCTGTTCTTAGACGCTGGGCGGAGGCTCCGGCATGGCCACCCGGTCCGCCTCGATCTCATCCGCTGTGCGTGGGACCGCCGACTCCCCGTCCCATCGGTACAGGGGGACGCCGTCCATGGTGTACAGCGGAGGATTCTCCTCTCCGCTGGGGAAAAGCCGGAACTGGTAGCCGCCCTGCTCCTCAATCAGATGGCGTCAGTAGTATCGTGGTTAGGGTGCGGCCCGTCGCTCCAGCCGAAGGTGATGTGCCCTTGGACATCGGTGGTGATGTAGTGTTTGTTGTACATACCCATATGTATCTTTTATGCTTTGCGGCCTACCAAGACATTTCCCTGGCAGGCCGCAAAGCATAAAAGATACATATGGGCGGAAAACAGTTGGAGCGCGAGAACATTTTAGAGCGTCAGCGGGAGGGCATAGAGATTGCCAAAGGCGCGGGCAAGTACAAGGGACGAAAGCCGTTGGACGTAGACGAAACACAGTTCAAAGAGGTTTGCGCCAGATGGAGGGCGGGAGAGATAACCGCCACCGCCGCCATGCAGGAGGTTGGACTAAAGCCCAATACATTCTATCGGCGGGTGAAAGAAATGAGCCTTTAGAGGCCCACAAACAACACAGGAGCAACGCGGGAAACTGCCGCTCATATATTCCACTTTTCCAAAATCCACTTTGTTATGATTGATTGAGAAGTCAGCGGGGGAAGTTCCACCTTTTTTCCACCAAAAAAGAGGGCAGGCTGTAAAGCCCACCCTCAAAGGTGCGAAAAATCTTACTTGAAGTACCGCTCCAGCAGACCCTTCAAAGCCTTGCCGTGGCGGGCCTCGTCTTGAAATTGGATTCCAAATACACAATATACTGTATTTAATTGTAGTTATTTGCTGCAACATCACAAAATATACAAATGCTTTCCCACGCTTTTCCCACCAAAATTTCGTTTGTGGGAAAGTGTGGGAAACGCTCTTTTACACGGTTTTGCTCCGACTTTTCAAAGCTGAGACCAGTATTTCTTGACTGTCCCTTTGATTCAGAGACTCAAAGATTGCTTCCTTAGACCAATATTTGATGGCGCAAGAATAGCCGTTGTTACAGAGATAGAATGTCTCAGTCAACTGACGGAGGTCAACGTACATAGGCTGTTGTTGTGTTGTATGCCCGTCAATCCAGTTCCAATCTTTAGGGTCTGTTCACATAAGCAAGATAGTGATATAATGAAATGATGGAACTACAAAAAGAGCAATATGAGCAGATCAAAGACTGCTTTCCTAAACAGCGGAAATCTGCCAAAATCAGTAACCTGGAAGTGTTGAACGCAGTGCTGTACATCGTGGAGAATGGGTGCAAATGGAGGAGCCTGCCCAAAGAATACGGAGATTGGCACGTGATCTATGTCCGGGTAAACCGGTGGGCGAAGAAGGGCGTTTTACAGGCTGCATTTCTGCGTTTGCAGCAGATGGGAATGATTCAAATCCAAGTAAATGTGATCAGTCTGGATTCCACCTGCATCAAGGTCCATCCCGACGGAATGGGCACTTTGAAAAAAGCGGCGTCCAGTCAATCGGGAGAACGCGGGGTGGATGGAATATCAAACTTCATATGGTCGCCGCATCTGATCAAGATGGGGTAATCTTCTCGTTGTCTGCGGGAAACTGCGGCGACGGGCCGGAAGGCCGCGCTCTTTTACGGCAGCTCGGTCCGGCGGACTATCCGGTTCACCTTTTGATGGATCGGGCTTATGAGGGGGATGAGACGAGAGCTTTGGCGGTGGAGCTTGGTTATATACCAGTTGTTCCACCAAAGAGTAATCGCAAAAATCCTTGGGACTATGATAAGGAATTGTACAAACAGCGAAATCAGGTTGAGAGGCTTTTTCGCCGCATCAAGCGGTTTCGTCGTATTTTCACGCGCTATGACAAGCTGGACATTATCTTTTTAGCCTTTCTTTATTTAGCACTTATTATCGATGCCCTTATGTGAACAGGCCCTAGCACTCCACCAAGTTAGAAATTACAAGATAACCGGATAAAGCTTTCTGAGTTTACATCTGGCATCATTGGTAGAAAATCTCCAATGGACAGTAGAGCAAACAGCATTTCTGTTTAAAGTCCATGCGTTGACCTGACGAGCCATAAGTTCAAAAGAGGATAGAGATTGGGACAGGCACTGTTTGGAAAGAAGACCGATTTCAATTTCAGCCATATTCAGCCAGGAGGCGTGAATGGGTGTGTAGTGAATCTCCAGGCGCTGTGTAAGCCGTCTAGCAGTGTCAGGGTCAAAGGCTTTATACAGCGAAGCGATGGAGTGGATATTCAAATTATCCATGACCAGCACAATTTTTTCACAGTGGTTATAATGGGTTTCTACCAGTTCGCGCAGGAAATGGGCAAAATCCAGTACTGTTCTGGTGTCGATCAGCTTTACCACTCTCTTGCAGGCCAACGGTTCAAACGCAACGAACAGGTCCGCCACACCGCAGCGGCGATATTCATAGTCTTCCCGCTCTGGGCTTCCGGGCTTTGGAGGAATCCTCCGCTTCTCAATGAGCTGCCGGTTCATCTCATCCAGACAGACCACCGGGCGCAAAGGATCATAAGGACGCTGATATACATCCAGAACGTCCTCCATCCGTGCTACAAACTCCGCCCCTGGTTTTGGGCAATGTCATTAAGTTAGAGGCATTGTATATGGAGCAGCCAAAAATGAAACGA
>CANASS010000006.1 GCA_947364395.1 uncultured bacterium | reverse complement strand
AGGCCATGCAGACCATCGAGATCTACTACAGCGATATCGGCTTTATTGGCGGGGATATTCCGCAGGACAAGGAAAGCCCCCGGCAGGAAATCTCAGCGTGATTCCTGCCGGGGTACTTCCCCGAATTGTAGATACCCCTGTCAGGGGGAGGCCAACCCAGCGGGGGGCTTTTCATTTGACCGGACGGCCCTCAAGCCAGGGAGCGGTTGATGGCGCACAGAATCGCCCGCAGGGACGCCCGGTTGATGTTATGGCTCTTGCCTACGCCGAACACATCTTTGCCCTGGGGATTTTTCAGGTGAATGTAGCACACCGCCTGGGTGTCTGACCCGGTGGAGATAGCGTGCTCCTTGTAGTCCACGAACTGGTATCCCTCGATATGGCCCTCGGGCAGGTCGTGAAGGGCGTTGAAGAAGGCGTCGATGGGTCCGTTGCCCTGGCCGTAGGCCTCCATAGTGTGCCCTTTGTAGCCTACCTCGCCCACGAAGGCCACCTGGCTCACATCCCCGTGGCGGGAATCCTCCCGGAAGGAGTGGCGCTCCAGCTGGTAGGTCTTGGGGACGGACAGGTACTCCTGGTCGAAAAGCGCAAAGATCTGGTCCGGCTTCAGCTCCTTGCCCACCCGGTCCGACTCCTTCTGCACCACCGCGCCGAACTCGGCATGCATGGCCTTGGGCAGGTCGTAGCCGAAGCTCTGCATCATGACGAAGGCGGCCCCACCCTTGCCCGACTGGGAGTTGATGCGGATGATGGGCTCGTACTGGCGGCCCACGTCGGCGGGGTCGATGGGCAGATAGGGCACCTCCCACATGTCCGTGCCGCTGTCGTTCATGTAGTGCACGCCCTTGCTGATGGCGTCCTGATGGCTGCCGGAGAAGGCGGTGAACACCAGCTCCCCGGCGTAAGGCTGGCGCTCGCCAACCCGCATCTTGGTGCACCGCTCGTACATGGCCCGGATCTTGTTGATGTCGTGGAAGTCCAGCCTGGGGTCCACTCCCTGGGTGTACATGTTCATGGCCAGGGTCACCATGTCCACATTGCCGGTGCGCTCGCCGTTGCCGAAGAGGGTGGCCTCCACCCGCTCGGCCCCGGCCAGCAGGCCCATCTCGGTGGTGGCCACGCCGGTGCCCCGGTCGTTGTGGGGGTGGAGGGAGATGACGGCCCGCTCACGGCCGGGGAGCTTTCGGATGAAATACTCCATCATGTCGGCGAACTGGTTGGGCAGGCAGTTTTCCACTGTGGTGGGCAGATTGAGTATGACTTTGTTGTCCGGCGTGGCGTGGAGATGGTCCAGCACCGCCGCGCAGATGTCCACAGCGTTGTCCATCTCGGTGCCCATGAAGGACTCCGGGGAGTACTCGTAGCGCAGGTTCATGCCGCCTTCGATCACTGGCTGGGCCATTTCATAGATGAGGTCCGCCGCGTCGGTGGCGATTTTGGTGACGCCCTCCATGTCCATGTGGAACACCACCTTGCGCTGGAGGGTGGAGGTGGAGTTGTAGAAGTGCAGGATCACGTTCTTGGCACCCTGAATGGCCTCAAAGGTCTTTTTAATCAGGTGCTCACGGGCCTGGACCAGCACTTGGATGGTCACGTCGTCGGGGATGTGGTTCCCCTCAATGAGCTCCCGGCAGATCTCATATTCCGTCTCCGAGGCGGAGGGGAAGCCGATCTCGATTTCCTTCACGCCGATGTCCACCAAAGTGTGGAAATACTCCAGCTTTTCTTCCAGGTTCATGGGGTCGATGAGAGCCTGGTTGCCGTCCCGCAGGTCCACCGAGCACCACACCGGGGCCTGGGTTATGATCTTGTCCGGCCAGGTCCGATTCTGGATGGGCTGGGGGGTGAAGGGAATGTACTTTTCAAATCCGGGCTTCAAATTCATGGGTTTTTCCTCCTTTTGGGATTCGGGGGACAAAAAACGCCCCCGACGTTTCGCCAGGGGCGCAATAAATCATATCACGCGGTACCACCCTAATTCCGCACGCGGTCACCCGACGTGCGCTCTTGGCCTCCAGCAAGGCCGCGGCCTGTAACGGGACCACCCGTCCAATCCTACTGAATGGGTTCGGATTGGCGGCTCCGGGGCCAGTATCCACGCGGGGTCCCGCGCCGGTTCGCACCAACCACCGGCTCTCTGAGCGGGGAAAACCGCGTCTTCTTCCCATCAACGCCTTTTGCTTGGTAACCATTATACCGTGGGGACGGGGGGATTGTCAAGCGTCACTTTCCGCGTCCCAAATAAAGGAAAAGCCCAGGCTGATTTCTGCTTGACAAGAGGGGGAACGTCTGCTATAATGCAAAATAGTTCAAAACAGAACTAAAAGGAGGGGGCGCCGTGACGGAGTCGTTTTTGGAGCATGTGCTGCTTTTAAAGGAGGCGTATGACCGGGCCCTGGACCCGGTGGCCCAGCGGTGGGGGCTCACCCGGATGGAACTGGACCTGCTGCTGTTCCTCCACAACAACCCCGGCAGCGCCACGGCGGCGGAGGCCGTCCGCCTGCGCCAGTGGACCAAGTCCCACGTGTCGGCGGCGGTCCATTCCCTCAAGGTCCGGGGCCTGCTGTCCGCGGCCCACATGGAGGGAAACCGCAAAACCCTGCGGCTCACCCCGCTTCCCGCCGCCGAATCCATCCTTCAGGAGGGCCGGGAGGCCCAGTGCGCCTTTTTTCAGGCCATGCGCCGGGACTTCACCGGGCCGGAGGAGCGGGCGTTGGAGGACATTTTAAAAAAGATTGCCCGGAATGTCCGGGACGCCATGAAAAAGTGAGGTTTTTTTGTGTTTACCTTTGTGATCTGTTTTCTGGCCGGAGCTGGCGCGGGGCTGGGCACCGGCTTTGCGGGCATGAGCGCCGCCGCCGTCATCAGTCCCATGCTCATCACCTTCCTCCACATGGAGCCCTATGAGGCGGTGGGCATTGCCCTGGCCAGCGACGTGCTGGCCAGCGCCGTTTCCGCCTATACCTATGGGAAAAACAAGAACCTGGACGTGAAAAACGGCCTGGTGATGATGTTCACCGTGCTGTGCTTCACCCTGGTGGGCAGCTGGGTGTCCAGCCTGGTGCCCGCCTCCGCCATGGGGGGCTTTTCCACCTGGATGACCCTGCTGCTGGGCGTCAAATTCATCGTCAGGCCCGTCATGACCACCAAGGAGGCCATGGCGGGCACGGATCCCAGAAAACGGGTGGTCCAGTCCGTCCTGTGCGGGATGCTCATCGGCTTCATCTGCGGCTTCGTGGGGGCGGGCGGCGGCATGATGATGCTGCTCATCCTCACCTCCGTGCTGGGGTACGAGCTCAAGACCGCCGTGGGCACCAGCGTGTTCATCATGGCCTTCACCGCCTTCACCGGGGCGGCCAGCCACTTTGCCATCGGCGGCATGCCCGACCTGACGGTACTGGCCCTGTGCGTGCTGTCCACCCTGCTGTGGGCCCGTATTGCCGCCCGGTTTGCCAACAAGGCCAGTCCCATCGTCCTCAACCGGGCCACCGGCGTGGTGCTGGCGGTGCTGGGGGCGGCCATCCTGGCGGTGAACTATCTGACTTGAAAAGGGAACAAAAGGGCGGTGGGCTGCAAGAAAATTTCTCTTGCAGCCCGCCGCTTATTTATATTCAGAAATCGAACCGGGGACAACCGGCATATATCTCCGGGATGGGGGTATTCCAATCCGTCTGTTCTACCAGCATAGACGGTTCCTCTGGAAATTCCACCGCGTTGAGATATTCAATAAAATCGTCCTCGTTATAGCATAAGCCGTTATTCACCCGGTATTTGGCGGCCTCGGGAGCGCTGGGCAGCCAGATAGAGCAGAATGTCCAGCACCATTCCTCCAGATTGTCCGCCACCCGGTCCGGCACCAGATATACCTTTGACGGCCCGTCAGCTGACAAAATGACAGGTTTCACGCCGTCCCTCAGCCCTCGTCCTCGATGAGGCCGTAGCCGCCGTCGTTGCGCTTGTACACCACGGCGAAAGCGTCGCTGTCCTCGATCTTGAAGGCATAGAAAGCGTGGCCCAGCAGGTCCATCTGCAAGATGGCTTCGTCTACCGTCATGGGCTTGATGGGGAACTTCTTAGTGCGCACGACATGGAAATCGTCCTCCTCCGCGTCGGGCACAAAGGAGGTCTCCTCGGCGGGCTCGGGAGGGGTGAACGCCCCGGTGCGCAGCCGCTTTTCCAGGCGGGTCTTGTGCTTGCGCAGCTGGCGTTCCATGGAGGTGACCGCCGCGTCCACCGACGCGAACATGTCCGACGTGCTCTCCGCCACCCGCAGGATGGTGGCGCCGGAACGGATGGTGAGCTCCACCTTGTTCCGGTCCTTCTCCACAGAGAAGACCAAGCTGGCCTCCGCCTCGTTCTTGAAGTAACGGTCCAGCTTGCCTACCTTCTTCTCGGCGTAGTTGTGGAGCGATTTGGGCAGGTTGACCTTCTTGTCTGTAAACGTGAACTTCATGTGCTCAGCTCCTTTCGGTTGGAGGCAGAAATTACCTCCGTATTTGTATTATAGCACAATTGCATGGAAATAGGCAATTCTTTTTTTGTCTCTTCTTACTCTCGGGGGTGGGAATTTTGACACACCGGGCAGATTGGACAGGCACGGCGGCGGCGGGGGGCGCATAGCTGTGGTTGGGGGCCTGTGCCTTGGGAACTGCCCTCAAGTTCAGAGAAGAGAGGAGAATTGAGTGAACATGAAGGAAGTGCTGACCAACCGGCTGGCCCGGCTGCTGTGCGTCAAGTCCCTGGTGACGCTGGCCCTGACGGCGGTATTCGCCGTCCAGGCCCTGCGGGGAGATGTGGGCCAGGATTTCATGACGGTGTACACCGTCATCATCGCCTTCTACTTCGGCACCCAGCTGGAGCGGAGGGCGCAGAAAGGGAATGGTGTTGGATGAAGCTGTTAAAGTGTATCCTCACCGAGAACGACTGTTACAAGTCGAAGCGGACCATCAAGCCCGAGGGGGTGATGGTCCACTCCACCGGGGCCGACAACCCCAACCTGCGGCGGTATGTCCAGCCCGTCTCCTCCACCCCCGGACGGGAGGAGCTGCTATCCGCCCTGGGAACCAACCCCAACGGCAACCATTGGAACCGCCCGGGCCTTGACGTGTGCGTCCACGGCTTCATTGGACGGCTGGCGGACGGCGGGGTAGCGGCGGTGCAGACCCTGCCCTGGGCCCACCGGGGGTGGCACGCCGGCACCGGAACCAGCGGGAAAAGCGCCAACAACACCCACATCTCCTTCGAGATGTGCGAGGACGGCCTGACCGACCCTGCCTATTTTCAGCAGACCTACCGGGCCGCCGTGGAGCTGACCGCCATGCTGTGCCGGGATTACGGGCTGGACCCCATGGGGGATGGGGTAATCATCTGCCATCAGGACGGCTACCGCCGGGGGACCGCCAGCAACCACGGCGACGTGTATAACTGGTTCCCCCGGTTCGGGATGGACATGAACGACTTCCGGGCCGATGTGGTCCGGGCCATGGACGGAGAGGAGGAGGACGATATGGTGTACTACAGAACTTTGGACGACGTGCCGGACTACTACCGGGACGCGGTGAAAAAGGCGGTGGACAGGGGGGCCCTGCGGGGTGAGAGCGCGGGGGTGCTCAACGTGTCCGAGGACCTGTGCCGCACGCTGACGGTGCTGGACCGGCTGGGACAGATGGACTGAATAGACGAAGAGGACGCCTGAGCGATCAGGCGTCCTCTTTGCGTTTTACACGTAACAGGCCGTATTCAGCAAAGGCCAAAAATCCAGATGAGATTGCCAAGCAGTACGATTGCCAGGAATGCCGCCAGCGCAAAACCGGCCAGAAAGCTGGCGGTTTTTCCTATCGCTTTCTTCATTTCGCCGCTTCCTCAGACTGCTGTATGGTATCCAACTCCCCGGGGTTTTACTTGATGGCCTTGGACTTGACCTCGTCCCCCAGCAGGGCGGCGAACTGGTCCATAGACATGGCCCCCAGGTCCTCGCCGGAGCGGCGGCGGGGGGAGACGGTGCCGTTTTCCATGTCCCGGTCGCCCACCACCAGCATGAAGGGCACCTTTTCCAAGGTGGCCTCCCGGATCTTCTTGCCGATCTTCTCGTTGCGCTCGTCCACCTCGGTGCGGAAGCCCAGCTCCTCCAGCTTGGCGGATACCTGACGGGCGTAGTCCTCCGCCCGGTCGGTGACGGGCAGCACCTTTACCTGGACGGGGGCCATCCAGGTGGGCAAGGCCCCGGCGTATTCCTCGAGAAGGTAGGCTAAAGTGCGTTCATAGCAGCCCAGAGAGGTGCGGTGGATGATATAGGGAGTAGCCTTCTGTCCATTGGCGTCCACGTACTCCATCCCAAACTGCTTGGCCAGCAGCATGTCAATCTGAATGGTAACCAGCGTGTCCTCTTTGCCGTAGACGTTTTTGTACTGGATGTCCAGCTTGGGGCCGTAGAAGGCGGCTTCGTCCACCCCCACCTCGTATTCCACTCCCAGATCATCCAGAATTTGACCCATGACCCGCTGGGCTTCCTCCCACTGTTCCGGGGTGCCCTCATACTTGTTGTTGGGGTTGGCGGGGTCCCACTGGGAGAAGCGGAAGGTACATTTGTCCAGCAGGCCAACCGTGCCCAGGCAGTATTTCGCCAGGTCCAGACAGCCCTTGAACTCCTCCTCCAGCTGGTCCGGGCGGAGGACCAGGTGGCCTTCGGAGATTGTGAACTGGCGTACCCGAATCAGGCCGTGCATCTCGCCGGAGTCCTCGTTGCGGAACAGGGTGGAAGTCTCTCCCAGGCGCATGGGCAGGTCCCGGTAGCTGCGGCCCCGGTTCAGGAACACCTGGTACTGGAAGGGGCAGGTCATGGGCCGCAGGGCGAAGCACTCCTTGGTCTCGTCCATGGGGTCGCCCAGGACGAACATACCGTCCAGGTAATGATCCCAGTGGCCGGAGATCTTGTACAGCTCCCGCTTGGCCATATAGGGCGTCTTAGTCAGCAGATAGCCCCGCTTGCGCTCCTCGTCCTCCACCCAGCGCTGGAGGGTTTGGATCACCCGGGCGCCCTTGGGCAGGATAATGGGCAGGCCCTGACCGATCACGTCCACGGTGGTGAAATATTCCAGCTCACGGCCCAGCTTATTGTGGTCCCGCCTCTTGGCGTCCTCTACCTTGGCCAAATAGGCGTCCAGCTCGTCTTTCTTGGGGAAGGCGATGCCGTAGATGCGCTGAAGGGTCTCCCGGCTGGAGTCCCCCCGCCAGTAGGCGGCGTTGCAGGCGGTGAGCTTCAAAGCGTTGCCCTTGATCCGCCCGGTGGAGTCCAGGTGGGGTCCGGCGCACAGGTCGGTGAACTCCCCCTGCTTATAGAAGGAGATGGCCGCGTCCTCGGGCAGGTCGTTGATGAGCTCTACCTTGAAGGACTCCGCCTTTTCCTCCATGAACTTGAGGGCTTCGGCCCGGGGCAGCTCGAACCGCTCCAGCTTCAGCTTCTCCTTGCAGATTTTACGCATTTCGGCTTCGATCTGCTCCAGGTGCTCGGGGGTGAAGGCGAAGGGCGCGTCCATGTCGTAGTACCACCCCTCGTCGATGGAGGGGCCGATGGCCAGCTTCACCTCCGGCCACAGGCGCTTGACGGCCTGGGCCATCACGTGGGAACAGGTGTGCCAGTAGGTTTTGCGGTACTGCTCGTTTTCAAAGGTATACAGGTTTTCTTCGCTCATGAAAATTCCTCCTTGTAATTGAGGGGTGAAAGATAAAATCCCACCCCTGACAGAATCAGGGGTGAGATCAATAATCCCACGGTTCCACCCTGCTTGCAAAGAAGCGCGAAGCCGTCGCGAGCAGCGGGCTGAGACCGAAGCGAAGCAAAAGCGGGGCGGCCCCACGGGGCCGGACGGCTTTTGCGGAGCCGCAGGGCTTAGAACCGCGTCGCGAGCAGGCGTAGCGTGACACCTTGCCGCTTTGTGTCCTCCTGTAACGGGAAGGCCCCGTCCCGCTCGTCGCGGGCGGCTCGGGAGTGGTACGGCCGCCGCCCTGCGCGGGGCCCTTTCACCAGGCGGGTCCCTCTCTGTGCGCCGCTTCGCGGTTTCTTCTCCGTCGCTGCCATTTTAACAGAAAACAGTCTATCACCGGGGCGGAAAAATGTCAAGGATGAGTTTGCCGGGCCGGCCGGGGAGAGGCCGCAAGGAAAAGTGATTTATTTGTAACTTTCCTATTGACGGCACGGACTGAAAGTGATATATTCATCTCATCAAGAGAGAAATAAATCTCGTGATAAATATATCTCACTGTAGGAGGAACCTGTGATGAAAAAGTTCAACGGAAAAATCACCGTGATTTTGGGGGTGTTGGTGGTCCTGCTGATGGCGGCGGCAACCTGGTACTCCGTCGTGTGCAACGACTGGCGGCTGGTGGCGCCCATGGATTTATCCACCTACGAGTTCACGCCCAGGGACCTGCCCATGCTCTTGTCAACGGTCCTCTTTGTCTTGTACGCGCTCTATCTGGCGGTATTGCTCCTGAGGTTCGCTGTTGCCAGCAAGCGGCAGGCGGCGGCGAACAACACCACCCGGAAGCTGAACCCCAAGCTGGGCCTACTGGGTTTCGCCGGATTCTTTGGGTTTTTGGGATTTTGGACCTACAACGTGTTTTATCAGGTGTACCCCTTTATTTTCTTCTCTTTTTTCGGCTTTTTCGGTTTCTTTTACGAGGGGAAAATGTCCAGCACCTTGATGGACGAGCGGTTTGTGGAAAACAAGCTCCGCGCGGAGGTCGCGGCCCACCGGGTAACGCAGAGCATCATTCTGCTCATTCTGCTGGTTGAGTGCCGGGGGGCGGTACGGGGAAATCTGGAGTATACCTTGATTGCCGTGATGATCGCGCTGTCCCTGACCTATGCTCTGGACTTGTTCCTCAGCGAATACCTGCTCTACCGCTATGACCGCGCGGACCAGCTGGACGAAGGCGGGGAGGAGTGACCATGCCGGATTTTGAGTGCAGACTGAAAAAATACCGCCAGCTCAAGGAGCTGACCCAGGAGCAGCTGGCCCAGCAGGTGGGGGTGCGCAGGGAGACCATCATGCGGCTGGAGAAGGCCCAGTACAACCCCTCCCTCAAGCTTGCGGTAGATATTTCCAGGGCGGTGGAGGCTCCGATTGAGGATATTTTCATCTTTCCGTAATTTTTGGGAGAATTCCGTCGGTTCATCTTTTCAAATCCCCTCCTTCATGATATGATGAACATATTATGAAGGAGGGGATTGCCGTGAACCTGCCTGAGCATTACGAGAGCGATGTTCTGTTCTTTTTCGACGGAAGGCCGGAGGCGCTGGCCCTGTACCAGGGGCTGTGCCAAATGCTGGACGCCGTCTTTCCCGAGGCGTCGGTAAAGGTGCAGAAGAGCCAGATCAGCTTTTACGGGACCCATCTGTTCGCCATGGCCTCCCTGCCCAAGCGGAAGCGGGACCCGGGCCTTGTGGTCACCTTTGGGCTGGGGCGGCGGGAGCCCTCTCCCCGGGTGGGGGTGGCGGTGGAGCCCTGCCCGGGCCGGTGGACCCACCATGTGTCCGTGACCAGGGACGAAGAGCTGGACGGGGAGCTGCTGGGCTGGCTGAGAGAGGCGTGGGACTTCAACCAGTCTAAGGGGAGGAGGGGAAGCCCATGATCCGCATTGCCATCGCCGAGGACGATCCCCAGTGCTTCGCCCAGCTGGAGCGGTACGTCAGCGACTATGGGAAGGAGACGGGAAGAGCCTTCCACATCACACATTACGACAACGGGGAGGACCTGGTGGAGCGCTACAAGCCGGAGATCGACCTGATTTTGATGGACGTGGAGATGCCCTTCATGGACGGCATGACGGCGGCGGGCTACGTCCGGGAGAAGGACCCGGAGGTGGTCATCATCTTTGTCACCAATCTGGCCCAGTACGCCATTCAAGGCTACTCGGTGAACGCGCTGGACTACATTTTAAAGCCGGTCAACTATTTTTCCTTCTCCCAGCGGCTGGGCAGAGCCCTGCAATATGTGAAGAAAAGGGAGGACGCCTGTATCACCGTGGCGGTGAAGGGCGGGGCCGTCAAGCTGGAGGTGGAGGGCATCTACTATATCGAGCGCCTGGGCCGCCAGCTCATGTTCCACACCCGGTCTGGGATACACGCCTCCACCGCCACCCTCCAGCAGGTGGAGGAGGCCCTGGAGGGCAAGGGCTTCGCCCGGTGCAATAAGGGCTATCTGGTGAACCTGGAGCACGTGGACGGCATACAGGACGGCTGCGCGATGGTCCGGGGGGACAAGCTGCTCATCAGCCGGGGCCGCAGGGGACCCTTCCTGGAGGCGCTGACCGACTGGGTGGGGGGTGTGGCCCCGTGAACACCATCTACCAGTCTGACATTCCCCGGATTGTCACCGCTCTCGCCGAATGGTGCGCCTGCCTCTTTGTCATCGTCCAATATCCCCGGCGGGGCGGAGGCCTCCGGCTGTGGGGGCTGCTGGGGGCGGGGCTGGCGGTCCAGTGCCTATTCCTCACCCTGACGGACGGTCTGCATATCTTATTCTGGGCGCCCTGCATGATGGCGGCGGTGGGCCTGATGTTTGCCCTGATTGCCCTCTGCTGCGACATGCCCATGGCCACGGCGGGCTACTGCACTGTCCGGGCCTTTCTGCTGGCGGAGTTTGCCGCCTCTCTGGAGTGGCAGCTCTACTCTTACGCCCGGTTTACCCTGGGCTGGCAGGAGGCGGGGCTGCGGCAGGGGCTGCTGGCCGCCGGGGTGCTGGCGGGTGTGTACGCCCTGGTGTTTTTCGGGATGGGCTGGCTGGAGGGCCGCCGGGACGATCCCCACGCCGCCATGGCCTTTCAGTTCCGGGAGCTGTGGAGCCCCATCCTCATCGCCCTGGCCTGCTTTTTCCTCAGCAACCTGAGCTTTGTGTACAGCAACACCCCCTTCACCAGCTCAATCCTCACGGAGATCTATAACATTCGGACGCTGGTGGACCTGGCGGGGGTGGCCATGCTGTACGCCTACCACGTCCAGCGGTGCGAGCTGTACATGCAGCGGGAGCTGGACGCCATCCAGAACATCCTGCAAAACCAATACAACCAGTACCGGCAGTCCCGGGAGAGCATCGAGGTCATCAACCACAAATACCACGACCTGAAGCACCAGATCGCCGTCCTCCGGGCGGAGCCGGACGCCGCCCGGCGCTCCGCCTATCTGGACGGGATGGAGGAGGAGATCCGGGACTACGAGGCCCAGAACAAGACGGGCAACTCGGTGCTGGACACGGTGCTCACCGGCAAAAGCCTGTACTGCGCCCGCCACGGCATCGAGCTGACCTGCGTGGCCGACGGGGCGCGGCTGGCCTTTATGGACGTGATGGATATCTGCACCATTTTCGGCAACATTTTGGACAACGCCATCGAGTGCGAGCTGGGGGTTGAGGACAAGTCCAAGCGGCTGGTCCACCTGGCGGTGTACGCCAAGAAGGATTTTTTGATGGTCCGGTGCGGGAACTACTGCCCCGCCCGGCTGGAGTTCCAGGACGGCCTGCCCGTGTCCACCAAGCGGGACAAGGCGTACCACGGCTACGGCATCAAGTCCGTCCGCCACGCCGCCGAGAAGTACGGGGGGGCGGTGACTGTCCATAACCGGGACGGCTGGTTTGAGATCAGCGCCATGATACCGCTGCCCGCAGCGTGAAAAACCGACAAAAGTTTTTGTGTCATTGTGCCGCGGCCTGCATATACTGGTTTGTATGGGCCGATGCAAGGCCGGAGATCCAGATAAAGGAGCGATATCAATGACAGAAAAACGCGGGAGCGCGTGGAGCGCCGATCCCCAGACCCAGGACGTGGACGACCTGATCTTTTTGGGCCAGACCGGGCCCCAGGTCAGCCAGCGGTGAGCCGCCCGGACCCCGCGTCAGCGGGGGCGGGCGGTTTTTCCGTTTTGGCCCTTTACATTTGGCCGGTCATTCTATATAATTGTACGGAAAATAACGGCAAGCGCCGCGGAAGGATGAAACTGAAATGCTTCAATTTGACGAGTACCGGGTGAAGCTGAACAATTTAAAGCCCGGCCTGGATAAGCTGGGGGAGGCCCTGGACCTGGACAGCGCCCGGCGGGAGCTGGACGAGCTCCACGCCCAGTCCGCCGCCGACGGTTTCTGGGACAATGTGGAAAAGGCCAGGAAGGTGCAGAAGCGCATCAGCAACCTGGAGGACAAGGTGAACGCCCAGGCCAAGCGGGAGGGAGCCTGGGACGATCTGATGACCCTGTGCGAGATGGGGAACGAGGAGGAGGACGAGTCCCTGGTCCCCGAGGTGGAGGCAGGCTTCGACGCCCTGGTGAAGGAGATGGAGACGGCCCGGCTGTCCACCCTGCTGTCCGGGGAGTACGATTCCTCCACCGCCATCGTGTCCCTCCAGGCGGGGGCGGGAGGCACCGAGGCCCAGGACTGGGCCCAGATGCTCTACCGCATGTACACCCGCTGGGCGGAGCGCCACGGCTTCTTCTACTCCGTGCTGGACTACCAGGACGGGGACGAGGCGGGCATCAAGTCCGCCGCCATCCGCATCGAGGGGGAGAACGCCTACGGCTACCTGAAGAGCGAGCACGGCGTCCACCGGCTGGTGCGCATCTCCCCCTTCGACGCCAACGCCCGCCGCCAGACCTCCTTTGCCGCCGTGGAGGTCATGCCCGAGCTGGACGACAGCGTTGAGGTGGACATACGGGACGAGGATATTGAGCGCCAGGTGTACCGCTCCTCCGGGGCGGGGGGCCAGCACATCAACAAGACCTCCTCCGCCGTCCGGCTGATCCACAAGCCCACCGGCATTGTGGTGTCCTGCCAGACGGAGCGCTCCCAGTTCCAGAATGAGGAGACCTGTATGAAGATGCTGCGCTCCAAGCTGATGCAGATCAAGGAGCAGGAGCACCTGGACAAGATCTCCGACATCAAGGGCGTGCAGCTCAAAATCGAGTGGGGCAGCCAGATCCGCTCCTATGTGTTCATGCCCTACCAGCTGGTGAAGGACAACCGCACCGCTTTTGAGACCTCCAACGTCAACGGGGTGATGGACGGCGATCTGGACGGCTTCATCAACGCCTACCTCACCGCCGCCGCAACGGGGAGCTGGGCTTCAAAATAAGGGTGAAAATGGCTTCGGCCCTCTGGGCCGGGGCCATTTTTTTGCGCAAAAGGGGACTGGGGAGAAATTTGCGCTAATTGTGTAATTATGGTTGAAAAAGCGGAAAATAATTTGTATAATATCTAATAAGGCTGTTCCGGCTGATGGTTGAAATTGGGCGGAACGGACCAAAAGAAGAAGGGAAAGGTGAGTAAATGAAAGCAAAGAGCAAGATTCTGGCGCTGCTGCTGTCGCTGGTCATGGTGTTCAGCCTGATGGTCCCCGCTTTCGCGGACGACGATGAGACTGACGGCAAGACGGATGAGCCGGCGGTAAGCGAGAGCGCCGAGCCCGAAGAGGGCGAGCCGGAGGAGTCTGCGGACCCCGAGGCCGGCGAGGCCCCGGAAGCGGCGGGAAAGATTGTCATCCTCCACACCAACGATGTCCATTGCGGCATCGACCAGGTGAAGAAGGATGACGCGGTCACCAACATCGGCTACGCGGGCGTGGCGGCCTACAAGACCGAGATGGAGGCCCAGTACGGCAAGGACAACGTCACCCTCATCGACGCGGGCGACGCCATCCAGGGCGGCCCCATCGGAACCCTGACCAAGGGCTCCGCCATCGTGGAGATCATGAACAAAGCGGGTTACGACCTGGCCATCCCCGGCAACCATGAGTTCGACTACGGCATGGACAACTTCCTGTCCCTGGCCAAGGACAAGGCGGAGTATGACTACGTCTGCTCCAACTTCACCGACCTGAACGGCAAGGCCGTGTTCGACGCCTACAAGGTGCTGACTTACGGCGAGGTGAAGGTGGCCTATGTGGGCATCGACACCCCCGAGACCTTCACCAAGTCCACCCCCACCTACTTCCAGAACGACAAGGGAGAGTATATCTACAGCTTCCAGCAGGGCAATGACGGCAAGGACCTGTACGCCGCCGTGCAGACGGCTGTGGACGCCGCCAAGAAGGACGGGGCGGACTATGTGGTGGCCGTCGGCCATCTGGGAGACAATGGCTCCACTGAGGCGTGGAAGGCCCAGACCGTCATCGCCAACACCACCGGCATCGACCTGTTCATCGACGGCCATTCCCACGAGCAGATCGAGAAGACCGTGGCCAACAAGGACGGCGAGGACGTGGTGTGGGCCCAGACCGGCACCAAGCTGGCCGCCATCGGCAAGGTGGTCATCGACATCGAGTCCGGCAGGATCGAGACCGAGCTGGTCCAGGCCTATGATAAGCAGGACGAAGCTGTGGCCGCCTTTGTGAAGGAGAAGAACGACGCTTTTGAGGCGGAGCTGAAGAAGGTCGTCGCCAAGTCCGAGGTGGAGCTCACCATCAACGGCGCGGACGGCAATCGCTTGGTCCGCAGCGGCGAGACCAACCTGGGCGACCTGTGCGCCGACGCGTACCGGACGATGCTGGGCGCCGACGTGGCTTTCGTCAACGGCGGCGGTGTGCGCGATGTGATTGCTGCGGGCGATGTGACCTATGAGGACATTATCAAGGTCCATCCCTTCGGCAACGAGGCGTGCCTGGTGGAGACCACCGGCCAGAAGATCCTGGACGCGCTGGAGTTCGGCTCCCGCAGCTATCCCGAGGAGAACGGCGGTTTCCTCCAGGTGTCCGGCGTGACCTACACCATCAACGCTGATATCCCCTCCTCTGTGGCGCTGAACGACGAGAATGAGTTCGTGAAGGTGGACGGCGAGTACCGCGTCACCGACGTGATGGTGAACGGCGAACCGTTGGACGTGGAAAAGACTTACACCCTGGCCTCCCACAACTATATGCTCAAGAGCGGCGGCGACGGCTTCGTCATGTTCAAGACCGACAAGCTGCTCAAGGACAGCGTGATGATTGACAACGCCGTTCTCATCAACTACATTGTTGACGAGCTGGGCGGCACTGTCACCGCAGAGCAGTACGGCGAGCCCGCCGGCCGCATCACCGTGAAGGCGGCAGAGGTGGAGCCGGAGCCCACTCCCGAGCCCGAGCCCGAGCCTGAGCCCACTCCCGAGCCCGAGCCCGAGCCGGAGCCCACCCCCGAGCCCCAGCCCGAGGGCGCTTACACCGTGGTCCGGGGCGACTGCCTGTCCAAGATCGCCAAGACCCAGTACGGCGACAGCTCCAAGTGGATCGTGATTTACGAGGCCAACAAGGGCATTATCAAGAACCCCAATCAGATCTGGCCCGGCCAGATTCTGGTGATCCCCGCGGCATAAGCAGATTCATGAGGTCCACCCGCCCTCCGGCGGGTGGACTTTTTTATATCCGCCCGGCTTGAGCGCGGAGCCCGTCCGCCTTCCGGGGGCTTTTTGCCCCTGTCCGGCCCGGTCACTGTGAAAATGCGCCATAACGGCGGGGCAGGGGCGGGGAAGATAGGAACATCCGTGGATTGATTTTTTTACAGCACTGTGCTAAACTACTGTATCATAATTCTGTCGCTGTGAAGCGGGAAAGGACCCTGGACCATGATTGACAGCTGGAATATCACCATACCTGAGCTCACCGGGGACGAACCCCGCCGGGCCTATATCTACCTCCCGGACTCCTGGGAGATGGACCCGGACCTGCGCTATCCCGTGCTCTATATGTTCGACGGGCACAACGTGTTTTTTGACGAGGACGCCACCTATGGCAAGAGCTGGGGGATGGGGGAGTACCTGGACGCCACCCAGACCCAGATCATCGTGGCCGCTGTGGAGTGCAACCACCACCCGGACAACGGGCGGCTGAGCGAGTATTCCCCTTGGTCCTTCTACAACGGCGGCATTGGCCGGGTGGCGGGCCGGGGAAGGACCACCATGGAATGGCTGGTCCACGACTTTAAGAGCGAAATCGACCGGGATTTCCCCACCCTTCCGGGCCGGGAGCACACGTTCATCGCAGGCAGCTCCATGGGGGGGCTGATGACCCTGTACGCCGTGATGGAGTACAACCGCTATTTCTCCCGGGGGGCGGCGCTGTCGCCGTCCTTGTGGGTGGCGCCGGGGAAGGTGGACACCCTCATCCGCACCGCCCGGATCTCTCCGGGCACGGTTTTGTACATGGACTACGGCTCCCGGGAGATCGGCAACCATGCCCAGACCTTCAAGCTGCTGGGCAGGGCGGCGGCGGGGCTGCTGGACCGGCGGGTGCTGCTGGACTTCCGCATCGTCCCTGGCGGCGACCACAGCGAGGCCAGCTGGGAGCGGCAGATTCCATTTTTTATGAACACGCTGCTCTACGGAAGAGAGGATTGAGGGAGGAATTTCCATGGAGACGCAGTATTTTAAAAGCTACAGCCCCGCCCTGGGCCGGGATATGGAGTGCAAGGTATACGGCCACGCAGGGCGGCCGGTGTTGTTCATCCCCTGCCAGGACGGCCGGTTCTTTGACTTTGAGAACTTCAAGATGACCGATGCCTGGGCCCCCTGGATCGAGTCGGGCCAGGTGATGGTGTTTTCCATCGACACCATGGACGGGGAGAGCTGGTCCAACAAGTGGGACGAGCCCTACTGGCGCATCCGGCGCTACGAGCAGTGGATTGCCTACATCACCGACGAGTTTGTGCCCTTCATGCGGTCCATGGCGAACCAGCGCAATGGCTGGACCGGGGAGCCCGGGGTGATGGTGTTCGGGTGCTCCCTGGGGGCCACCCACGCCGCCAACCTGTTTTTCCGCCGCCCGGACCTGTTCGACCGAGTGCTGGCCCTCAGCGGCATCTACAGCGCGGAGTACGGCTTTGACAACTATATGGACGAGGTGGTGTACCGCAATTCCCCGGTCCACTATCTGTCCAACATGCCCAAGGACCATCCCTTTATCCAGCTTTACAACCAAAAAAAGGGGGCCGTCTGCGTGGGCCGGGGCCCCTGGGAGATCCCCGGCACCACCCTGTGGCTGGCGGAGATCCTCCGGGAGAAGGATATCCATCTCTGGGTGGACGTGTGGGGCTGGGATGTGGCCCACGACTGGGACTGGTGGTATAAGCAGGTGGCCTATTTTGTGCCCTACCTGCTGGACCAGGCCTGAGATTTCTGTTTTCTGAGAGAGAAAGAAACTAGAATAGAACGTTTAGAACCTGTATTCACAGCCGAAACCGCCGGATGGCCGAGGGATTTTTTCGACAGGCAAGGCAAATTTTCGCAGGAATCATTGGGTTTATTTCAAGAAAATTTAACGCCGCATGCCGGGAAAAGACCCGGCCAGACGGTGAATTGAGGTTGTGAATACAGGTTCTTAGTTCGCAGACGAACAAGAAAGAGGAACCCCTAATGAAGAACGTGATTTTTATTTCCCCCAATTTTCCCACGAACTACTGGCAGTTCTGCCGGGAGCTGAAGAACAACGGCATGAACGTGCTGGGCGTGGGGGACGCGCCCTACGACGAGCTCAGCGGCGAGCTGCGGGACAGCCTCAGCGAGTATTACCGGGTGGGCAGCCTGGAAAACTACGGCGAGGTGTACCGGGCAGTGGCCTACTTCATTTTCAAACATGGCCGGATCGACTGGCTGGAGTCCAACAACGAGTACTGGCTGGAGCGGGACGCCCAGCTGCGCACCGATTTCCACATCACCTCCGGCTTCCAGGACAGCGACATCCCCCGGATCAAGTTCAAGTCCGGGATGAAGGCCTTTTACCAGCAGGCGGGTATTCCCACCGCCCGCTATCATCTGGTGGACGACGAGAAGGGCTGTCTGGCCTTCGTCAAGGAGGTGGGGTGGCCGGTGGTGGTGAAGCCGGACAACGGCGTGGGCGCTTCCGACACCCACAAGCTGTCCAGCCCGGAGGAGCTGCGTAAATTCCTGTCCGGCATGGACCCCCATGTCACCTACATCATGGAGGAGTTTATTCACGCCGAGGTCAACTCCTACGACGCCATCATCGACTCCAGGGGGGAGCCCATCTTTGAGACGGGCAACGTCACCCCTATGTCCATCATGGACATCGTCAACGAGGGAGACAATTCCATCTACTATATCGTCAAGGACCTGCCCGCCGACACCCGGAAGGCGGGCCGGGCCACGGTGAAGAGCTTCGGCGTCAAGAGCCGGTTCGTCCATTTTGAGTTCTTCCGCCTCACCCAGGACCAGGAGGGGATGGGGAAGAAGGGGGACGTGGTGGCGCTGGAGGTGAATATGCGTCCCTGCGGCGGGTTCAGCCCGGACATGATGAACTACGCCAATTCCACCAACGTGTACAAGATCTGGGCGGATATGATCGCCTTTGACCACTCCACCCTGGAATCCGGGGAGCATTTCTTCTGCGCCTACGCGGGCCGCCGGGACGGCAAGCCCTTCGCCATGGGCCATGTGGACGTGCTGGTCAAGTACAGCAAAAACCTGAAGATGGTGGACCGCATCCCCGACGTGCTGGCGGACGCCATGGGCAACCAGATGTACATGGCCACCTTTAAAACCAAAAAGGAGCTGGAGGCCTTTTACAAGGATGTTTTGAAGCTGAAAAAGGAAAAGCCGGCAAAAGCTTAAAAATTCCTAAAGTCTGCCCCCGGCGTCTGGAAACGCCGGGGGCAGTATGCTATACTGGCCGTGGCCAAGAGAGACGCGCGGCGAGCCGCGAGGAACGCCGGCGGATATAAGGTCCTTTTGGGCGCTTTATTACAAAGCTGAAACGATAATGAGGGGGCATTGCCATGGACAGCGCCAATATCCTGGTGGTGGAGGACGACGCCGACATCAACCGTCTGCTGTGCACCATTTTGGAGGGGGCGGGCTACAGCTGCCGCGCGGCTTTTTCCGGCAGCGAGGCCCTGCTGTGGGCGGAGAAATATGACTATGACCTGATTGTGCTGGACTTGATGCTTCCCGGCTTGACGGGAGAGGAGCTCATCGCCCGCATCCGCCGGGGCAAAACCATGCCCATCATCGTGGCCTCCGCCAAGGTGGGGGTGTCGGACCGGGTAAACGTGCTCAAGCTGGGGGCGGACGATTTCATCCCCAAGCCCTTTGACAACGCGGAGGTGCTGGCTAGGGTGAAGGCCCAGCTGCGCCGCAGCCGGGAGTTCGCGGCCCCCAAAGCGGACACGCTGTCCGCAGGGGCCCTCACCCTGGACCGGGACAGCCACACCGCCAGCCTGAACGGGGAGGAGCTGGCCCTCACCGGCCGGGAGTTCGACATTCTGGCCCTGCTGATGGCCAATCCCCGGCGGGCCTTCTCCCGGGCGCAGATTTACGAGGCGGTGTGGGGAGAGGACTTTTTGGGGGACGAGAACACGGTGAACGTCCACGTGAGCAATCTGCGCTCCAAGCTGGCCAAGGCGGACCCGGATAGAAGCTACATCAAAACCGTGTGGGGGATCGGATTCAAACTGGCGGAAGCGTGAGCTCAGGCGTGCCGCCCAAAGCGAGCGTGACAGCGTGGGGGCAAACTCCATGTCCCGCGCGTTCACCACAGGCGAAAGCTGGCTCACTGTGCCGCCCTTCCTTTCCCCGCAAAGCCTGAAGAACGGCTTTATGGGGCCCCAAACTGATATTTAGGATTTCTTTAGAATTCCTTTGAAGAGTTTTGGCCTTTCCGCGTTATGATACAGACAATCCAAACAGAAAGGCGGAAACGCTATGAGTGACAATTCAGCTGTCATAGCCACATACGGTCTGAAAAAAGCCTATGGCGCCTGCATGGCCCTGGACGGGGCCAATATGCAGGTGCGCCGGGGGGACATCTACGGCCTGGTGGGCCGCAACGGGGCGGGGAAGACCACCCTCATGCGGATGCTCACCGGCCAGTCCCAGCCCAGCGGGGGCGAGATGGAGCTGTTCGGCGCGTCGGGGAAGGACATGAGGGGCCAGCGGTCCCGCGCCGGGTGCATGATCGAGGTCCCCTCCTTTGCCCCATTCCTCACCGCCCGGGAGAACCTGGAATACTACCGCCTCCAGCGGGGTATCCCCGGCAGACAGGCGGTGGACGAGGTGCTGGAGCAGGTGAATCTGGCGGACACGGGCAAGAAGAAGTTCAAATCCTTTTCCCTGGGCATGAAACAGCGGCTGGGGCTGGCCCTGGCCCTGATGAACCACCCGGACCTGCTGATTCTGGACGAGCCCATCAACGGGCTGGACCCGGAGGGGGTGGCGGAGTTCCGGCAGATTCTGCGCACCCTCAACCAGGAGCGGGAGACCACCATTCTGATCTCCAGCCACATCCTGCCCGAGCTGTCCAACGTGGCCACCCGGTACGGCTTCATGGAGCAGGGCAGGCTGCTGGAGGAGATCTCCGCCGAGACCCTCCACGACAAGTGCCGCACCTGCCTGCGGCTGGAGGTGGACGACGCGGCCCGGGCCGCCGCCGTCCTCCAAACGGAGCTGGGCACCGACAAATTTGAGGTGCTCCCCGGGGGTGTGATCCAGCTCTACGACTGCCTGGAAGACCCCAAGCGGGCATCTTACGCCCTGGCCCAGAACGGGGTGGCCCTGCTGGCCATGGAGCAGAAGGGCGCGGATCTGGAAGCGTACTTCCTCAACCTGATCGGAGGTGGCCGCCATGCTTAACTACATCCGCGCGGAGATCTACAAGCTGCTTCACCGGCCCTATACCTATATCACCCTGGGGGTCATGCTGGTCTTGGAAGGACTTTTGGTGGCGGGTCACGCCTTCCATAATGCTCACTCTCTTGCTACCCCCTTTGGCGGGGCCATCGTTTTAATTACGGATATGGGGATCATCGGCTTTTGCATGTGTATGATCACTGGGGATGTTGTGTTCGCTGGGCAGTACAAGAACGCCACCCTGAAAAACGAAGTGTCCTTCGGCTTGAGCCGCACCCAGATTTACATGGGCAAGTTTCTGGCCCAGACGCTGCTGTCCATCACGTATCTGGTGGTTATGATTGGCTTCTATCTGGGCGCGTGCGCTGTCATTCTGCCCATTGAGCCTCTTCCTGTGGAAGGGTTTTACAGCATCTCTTCTACGAATGGTCTTATCATTGTGGGTTACTTTTTGGCGGTGGGCCTGCCCTTGTGGATCGGAGGACAGGCGGTGATGTGCATGTGCCTGTTCCTGGTGAATGGGGAGCAGACATCCTCCTTTCTCTATGTGGGCATCATGTTTGTGCTGGAGGCCGTCATCTCCATCGTCAGTTCGTTTGCCGGGGGACGCACTGGTGAGATATTGGCTCTGATCGGTTCCCACATGCCGCGGCCTATGCTGGAGATAGCCAAGTCCGTGGTGGGCGACTGGGCCTACATGGGCAAGGCGTGGCTGGTAGGGGCCTTCTGGGTGGCCGTCTGCACCGCCGTGGGCCTGTACGGATTTAAAAAGAAGGAGATCAAATAGCCATGAAACGGAGAAAACGCATGGAATGGGTGCTTTGGGCCGTCCTTGCGGCGGCAATGGCAGGCGGGATCAGCCTGATCCTTCAGAAACCAAAAAAATAAGCCGAATTCAGCCGGACCATCTGGTCCGGCTGGACGGCTTTGGACGAGGGGGAGCCTATGAAAATTCCTGTGATCGTGTTCCTGATGCTGCTCTACATAGTTATATTCGGATGGAATGGTTTTTGATTTTCGCGGGGGGCCCGCTGGGCATCCTGGGCCCCATCCTGCTGATTTTAATGGGACTGTGGCTGGGCAGGGGGGACCGCTCCCCCTGGTATGTCAAGGCGGCCCTCCTAGGTTTGCTTACAGTGCTGTTTCTTATCATGTTTGGCTATATATGACGGATGAAAGGGGGCCCCTGCGATGAAAAACATCCTCATTGTGGTATTGCTGCTGGTATGCGCGGTCCTCGTGGGACGGCAGTTCACAATGGAGCGGGGGCTGCGCCGGGCGGCCCGCCGGATGCGGGAGCAGATGGCCGGCCAGACCACCGCCCGGCTGGCCCTGCCCTGCCCCAGCGCCGGGGCGGAAGAGCTGCTGGTCTGCCTCAACGACCTGCTGGAGCTGCGCCAGGAGGAGCGGGCGGCCTACCGCCGGAAGGAACAGGCCCTGCGCAGGCAGATCGCCAACGTGTCCCACGACCTGCGCACGCCGCTGACCTCCATCCTGGGCTATTTGCAGCTGCTGGAGGGGGAGGGGCTGTCCCGGTCAAAAAAGGCGGAGTATCTGGCGGTGATCGAGGGGCGGGCAAAGACGCTCCAGGTGTTTATCGCCGCGTTTTACGACCTGTCCCGCATCGAGGGGGGCGAGCTGCCCTTGGAGCGGGAGAAGGTGGACCTGGGCCGGGCGCTGTCCGACCAGCTGGCGTCGGCCTACGAGCAGATCGAGGAGGCGGGGCTGGCGGTGGAGGTGGACATTGCCCCCGGCCTGCCCCCGGTGTGGGCGGACAGCGGGGCGGTGACCCGCATTTTTTCCAACCTGCTCACCAACGCCCTGCGCCACGGGGAGGACGCCCTGTCCGTCCGGCTGTACCGGGAGGGGAACGCCGTCGTATCGGCCTTCTCCAACCGGGCGCCGGACCTCACGGCCGAGGACGCAGCCCACGTGTTCGAGCGGTACTACACCGCCGACAAGATGCGCACGGGGCAGTCCACCGGCCTGGGGCTGGCCATCGTCAAGGCCCTGGCGGAGCGGATGGGCCATGCCGTCTGCGCCCGCTGGGAGGACGGGGTGTTCACCATCGAGGTGCGGTGGAGCGCCTGAAGGAAGGCTTCGCGGGGCCCTGCCTGCGGGGATTTGTCGAATTTAACACATTGTTAAAGGGTTGGCGCTTTACGCCAACCCTTTCTCGTGGTATGATAACCCAGGATTCTCCAAATTATGACGCAAAGGAGCTCATACAATGGCTCAACAGTCGGCCCAATTTCAACAGGCCCCGCCCCCCAAGCGCGGGCGGGAGGAAAAGCGGCGCGCCCGCCGCCGGGAGGAGCGGGCGGCCCGCTCGCCCAGGGAGCCGGAGCGCATTTTCCCGGACCCCAAGCTGGGCCTTACCGCCGCCCAGGCGTCCCAGCTGATGGAGCAGGGCATGGGCAATGAGGCGGTGGAGTCCAACGCCAAGACCACCGGGCAGATCATCCGGGAAAATACCCTGACGTTTTTCAACCTGGTGTTTGTGGTGCTGGCCGCCCTGCTGGTGCTGGCCGGGGACTTCAAGGACATGATGTTCCTGGGCATCGCCGCCGTCAATTCGGTCATCGGCATCATCCAGCAGCTGCGCTCCCGGGCTACCCTGGAAAAGCTGTCCCTCATCAGCGAGGCCAGGGTGAAGGTGGTGCGGGACGGCCAGCTGGGCACCGTTCCCGTCCACAAGCTGGTGCGGGAGGACATCGTGGAGATGGGGGCGGGGGACCAGATTCCCGCCGACGGCCCGGTGATGTCGGGGCAGGTGACGGTAAACGAGGCCCTTATCACCGGCGAGGCCGACCCCATCACCAAAGACCCCGGCGACGAGCTTTTGAGCGGCAGCTTTGTGGTGTCCGGCAAGTGCCGGGCCCGGCTGGACCGGGTGGGCAGGTCCAGCTACGCCGCCCGGCTGTCCCTGGAGGCCAAGGCCGACCAGGGGGTGGGCCGGTCGGAGATGATGAAGTCGCTGGACAAGCTGATTCGGTTCATCGGCTTCGCTTTGATCCCCATCGGCGCGGCGCTGTTCTACAACGAGCTGGTGGTGCAGGGCAATGAATTCGACCAGGCCGTCCCCGCCGTGGTGGCCGCCCTCATCGGCATGATCCCCGAGGGGCTGTACCTGCTGACCAGCGTGGCCCTGGCGGTTTCGGTGATGCGGCTGGCCCAGCGCAAAACCCTGGTCCACGAGCTGTCCGCCGTGGAGACCCTGGCCCATGTGGACGTTTTGTGCGTGGATAAGACGGGCACCATCACCCAGCCGGAGATGTCGGTGCAGGAGATCGTCCCCCTGGACGCGGAGCGCTGTCCCGCTGGAAAGGTGGAGGAGATCTTCAACGCCTATTACCGGGCCGTCGACGCGGACAACGACACCGCCCGGGCCATGGCGGCGCGGTTCGGCAAGTCCTCCCTCTGGCAGGTGGAGCGCACGGTGCCGTTCACGTCGGCCAATAAGTGGTCGGCGGTGGTGTTCCGGTCCTACGGGGCCTATGTGGTGGGGGCGCCGGAGTTCATCATGAAGGACCGGTACGCCGATCTTCAGCACATGGTCGCCCCCTATCAGGAGCAGGGGTGCCGGGTGCTGCTGCTGGCCAAGTGCGCCAGCGCTCCCACCATGGAGGGGGGGATTGTGGGCGGGGTGGAGCCCCTGGCCCTGGCGGTGATCGCCAACCCCATCCGGGAGGAGGCTCCCAAAACCTTCCAGTATTTTGCCCAGCAGGGGGTGGCCGTCAAGGTGATCTCCGGGGACAACCCCTCCACCGTGTCCGCCGTGGCGGTGCAGGCGGGCATTTCCGGCGGGGACAAATACGTGGACGCCGCCGCCCTGAAGGAGCCGGCGGATTACGCCCGGGCGGTCCGGGAGTACAACGTGTTCGGACGGGTGACCCCGGACCAGAAGCGCAAGCTGGTAAAGGCGCTGCAAAAGGCGGGCCACACCGTGGCCATGACGGGGGACGGCGTCAACGACGTGCTGGCCCTGAAGGACGCGGACTGCGGCATCGCCATGGCCTCCGGGGCGGAGGCGGCCTGCCAGGTGGCCCAGGTGGTGCTGCTGGACTCCAACTTCGCCTCCATGCCCCAGGTGGTGGAGGAGGGGCGGCGGGTCATCAACAACATCCAGCGCTCGGCGGCCCTGTACCTGGTGAAGAACATCATGTCCCTGTTCCTGTCCCTGGTCACCCTGTTCGCCGGGTTCCCCTATCCCTTCGTGCCCATTCAGCTCACCCTCATCAGCGCCCTTACCATCGGGGCTCCCTCCTTTGTGCTGGCCCTGGAGCCCAACCACGAGCTGGTGAAGGGCCGATTCATGGCCAACGTGCTCCGCCGGGCCCTGCCCGGAGGGCTGGCCAACATCGTGCTGATGATCTTCATCGAGCTGTTCACCGTGGCCTTCGATTTCGAGCGGGTCACCCTGTCCACCCTGGCCACCGTCATCATGGGCGAGGTGGGCCTGCTGGTGCTGTACTATATCTCCAAGCCGCTGGACTGGAAGCGGGGGACCCTGCTGGGAGCCATGTCGGCGGCCTTTGTGGCGGCGGTGCTGGCCTTCGGCGGCATGTTTGAGCTGACTGCCCTGGACTTTCAGGCGGGGCTGGTGATTGTGGTGTTCCTCATGCTCACCCCGTCGGTGATCTTTGTATTTGAACGGGGGCTGGAGCTTGTGGAGCTGCTGGCCTCCCTAGGCAGGCGGAAGCTGGGCGGGTCCCGGCGGGCCGCCCGGGAGCGGCAGAGTTGAGGAACCTCTGAACAAATGCGTCTGCGGCGCTTTGCGGATCTTTTCCGCCGCAGCTTTGTTGTGATTTCTTGAAATAAACACAATTATTCCTGCGAAATCCCGCCTCGCTGCGGCAAAAAATCTCTCGCAAATCGCTCTTGCCGATTTATTCAGAGGTTCCTTGAAAAAACGCGCCCTGTCCGGGGAAAACCCGGGTGGGGCGCGTCTTTGCGTACCCCGGGCCCCGGCCGCCAGGCGGGGCGGCCGGGGCGTGAGGGTGGCCCGCGCCGGCGAGGCCGCTGGAAATTTCTTCTGCCGGGTCCCGTGAATTTTCTCTTAATTCTCCCCGATTCTCTTGCCAACCACCGCCGGATAAGCTATAATATCCCCAAATGCCGCGGAGCGGCGTGGATTCGTCACGTGCTTTTTTCGGTGGGAAGGGAGCGGGCGCGCATGGAAACGATTTTACAGACGCTGCAGCAGGCGCCAAAATACCTCAGGCTCATCGAACTGAAGGATATTCTGGACATGGCCATCATCGCCTTCGGGATCTATCACCTGTTCCGCTTTGTCCGCCGGAGCCGTTCCGGTCAGGTGGTGAAGGCCATCGTGTTCATCGTGGCGGCTATGGCGTTGGCGAACGTGTACAATCTCCGGGTCATCCGCACGGTGCTGAACAACGCGGTGGAGCTGGGGGTCATCGCCTTGGTGGTCATCTTCCAGCCGGAGGTCCGCCGGTTCCTGGAGCAGATGGGCAGCGGCAAGATCAAGGAGCTGTTCGTGGCGGAGAGCTACAGCAACGATCTGGAGAACGCCATCCGGGAGACGGTGGACGCCTACGGTTCCCTGTCCAAGGACAAGGTGGGGGCGCTGATGGTGTTCGAGCGGCGCACCCTGCTGGACGACGTGCTGAAAACCGGCACCACCTTGGACTGTGAGGCGTCCGCCCAGCTGCTGAAAAACCTGTTCTGGAACAAGGCCCCCCTCCACGATGGGGCGGTGATCGTCCGGGGCGGGCGCATTGTGGGAGCGGGCTGCATGCTCCCCCTGTCGGGCAACGTGAATCTGAGCCGGGACCTGGGGATGCGCCACCGGGCGGGCATCGGCATCAGCGAGAATTCGGACGCGGTGGTGGCCATCGTATCCGAGGAGACGGGGTCCATCTCGGTGGCGGTGAACGGGATGCTCAAGCGGCACCTGTCGCCGGAGACCCTGGAGCGGATGCTGCGCCTGGAGCTCATGCCCGGGGCGGAGGAGGAGGGCAGGCCCACCGCCGCCGCCCGGCTGTCCAGCGTATTCAAGGGCATCAAGGGAGATAATTCCAATGGGAAAGAAGATTCTTGACAGCAAAATACTCTATGTGGCCCTCTCCATTTTGCTTTCCCTGGCCGCGTGGCTGTTCGTCACATCCGGAGACGAGAACCGGGATACCCGGCAGTTTACCAACCTGCCCATCAACTTCTCCGGGGTGGAGATGCTGGAGGACCGGGAGCTGATGATTGTCAACCCGAACGTCACCGCCAGCATCAGGGTGCGGGCCACCCCGCTGATCCTGGCCACCCTGAACGAGACGCCGCCCAAGCTCAACGCCAGCGTGTCCAACATCAACATGGAGGGCCGGCACACGGTGAACTACACTGTGGAGCTGCCCAGCGGCGTCAGCTTCGACAACGTGGAGATCGACTACGGCAGCGGCGGCAGCGCGGTGATGGTGGAGGTGGCCCGGGCCCTGAGCCGGAAGGTGCGCATCGAGGGCGAGTTCAAGGGCTCGGCGGCAGAGGGTTATCTGGCCGGGGACAAGGACGACTTCCGCTTTGACCCGGTGGAGGTCACGGTCAGCGGCCGGGTGGATCTGGTCAATCAGGTGTCCCACGCCAAGGTGACCATCACCAGGGAGGAGCTGACGGAGTCGGTGAGCGAGAGCCTGCCCTTCCAGCTCATCGGGGCCAGCGGCGACCCGCTGGAGGGCTTGGACGTGACCTGCGACGTGGACGCCATATACACTGTATTTCCCATCAAGGCCACGGCGGAGATCCCGCTGACCATCAAGGTGATTGAGGGCGGCGGCCTGAAGGAGCGGGACGTGTCTATCAACAAGAGCGTGGACTCCATCGTGGTGGCGGGCAGCCGGGAGGCGGTGGATGCCCTGGTGAGCCAGGGCGATATCATCCTGACTACCATCGACCTGGCGGAGCTGGACGACGAGACGGTGGAGAGCGGCAGCGAGCGGACCATTGCCATCCCCCTGGACGACCGGCTGGAGAACGTCAGCGGCATCACCGAAGTGAAGGTGACGATGAAGGTGAACAAGCGGGTGGAGACCCGGACCTTCGAGGTGACCAGCCGCATCAGCACCATCAACGCCCCGGAGGGCTGGACGCCCGCCGTGGTGACCAAAATGCTGCCCGTCCAGGTGCGGGGAACCCGCGCCCTGCTGGACGAGCTCACCGAGGAGAGCATCCTCGTGGTGGCCGACCTGCGGGACGTGAGCCAGACGGCGGGGCAGTACACCGTGGCGGCCAGCATTTACCTGAACGGGCCCGGCACCGTGACCGACATGGGGGTGGTGAATCCCAATTCCTACTCTATTGTGGTCTCGCTGAGCCGGGACGGCTGAGATGTTCGGCTATGTGCGCCCCGCCCTGGAGCGGCTGAGCCAGGAAGGGCGGGACGGCTACCAGAGCGCCTACTGCGGGCTGTGCCACGCCCTGGGCAGGCGGCACGGGTTTCTGGCCCGGCTCACCCTGCAATATGACTTCACCTTCCTGGCCATCCTGCTGACGGCGGGGGAGGGGAGCGGGGAGCGTATCTGCAAACGGTGCCCGGTCCATCCCTTCCGAAGGCCCAGGACCTGTTTGGCGGGGGGGCGGCTGGACGCCGCCGCCGACCAGAGCGTGATCCTCACCTGGCACAAGCTGTCCGACGACGTGGCCGACCACGGCCTTTTCAGCGGCCTGCCCTACCGGTTCCTGCGGCTGCTGTTCCGGCGGGCCTATCGCCGGGCGGCGGGGGCCCAGCCTGCCTTTGACGCCCAGGTGCGGGAGGGGCTGGCCCGGCTGGGGGCGCTGGAGGAGGCTCAATCCCCCCAGCTGGACCGGGCGGCGGACGCCTTCGCCCAGATTCTGGCCTGTTCCGCCCAGGCCGTCCCCCGGGAGGGGGAGCGGCGGGCTATGGGCCAGCTGCTCTACCATGTGGGGCGGTGGATCTACCTGATGGACGGCTGGGACGACTGGGAGGAGGACAAAAAGCGGGGGCGCTACAACCCGCTGGCGGCCCGGTTCCAGGGACAGATTCGGGAAAACCGGGACTACCTGGACACCACTGCCACCCACTCTCTGCGGCTGGCGGGGTCGGCGGCGGGGCTGCTGGAGCTGGGGGAATGGACCCCCGTGGTGGAAAACGTACTCTACACCGGCCTGCCTGCGGTACAGTCCGCTGTGCTGGACGGGCGGTGGCACGATATGAGAGATATAAGGAGAAAACCACATGAGAGATCCCTACGAGGTGCTGGGCGTGAGCCCTAACGCAGACGACGGCGAGATCAAGCGGGCCTACCGGGAGCTGGCCCGGAAATACCATCCGGACAATTTCCAGAACAACCCCCTGGCCGATCTGGCCGAGGAGAAGATGAAGGAGATCAACGAGGCCTACGACGCCATCACCCGCACCCGGTCCGGGGGCGGCTCCTCCTACGGGGGCGGCGGGGCCCAGAGCCAAAGCGGCTATGGCTATGGCGCCGGTTCCGGCTATCAGCAGCAGAGCCAGGGGTCGGCCAGCCAGGTGTTTTACCGGGTCCGGCAAGCCATCAGCAGCAACGACTTGGACGGGGCGGAGCAGCTCCTCCAGGGGGCGGGCCGGAACGGGGAATGGTACTTCCTCATGGGCTCCATCGCCTACCGCCGGGGCTGGCTGGACGAGGCCAGACAGAACTACCAGATCGCCGTCCAGATGGACCCGGGCAACATGGAGTACCGTCAGGCCTTCAATATGATGCAGCGGGGCGGCTATGGCTACCAGCCGGACATGGCGGGGGCCCAGTGCGACGGCATGGACTGCTGCACCGCCATGATGTGCATGAACTGCCTGTGCGGAGGCTGCCGCTGAGATGAGAAGGAAAAACACGGCGGCAAAGGTGGCCTATCCAGCCATCCTGGGGGCCCTGGCGGTGATCCTTGTGTATTTGGCCTCCATCGCTCCCACAGGCCGCTGGGGGGTCGTGGCGCTGGCCGGGCTGCTGCCCGCGGCGGCGGTGATCTCGGTGGGGCTGAAGGCGGGGTTCCTGTGCTGGGCGGGGGCGTCTATCCTGTCCCTGCTGCTGGCGCCGGACAAGTTCTGCGCCCTGCTGTTTGCGGCGCTGTTCGGGCTGTATCCCATGGTGAAGTCCCTGGCGGAGAAGCCCCGGAAGCGGTTTCTGGAATACGCGGTGAAGCTGCTCTTTTTCAACGGGGCGTTCACCGGGCTGTACCTGACTATGATGGAGGCCCTGGCGACCTCCCTGCCGGCGGCGCTGGGGGACTCCTTGTGGGCGCTGTACCCGGCGGCCAATGTGGTGTTTGTGCTGTATGACTATGGATTCAGCCAGCTGATCGCGGTGTATATCAGCCGTGTCCAGCGGGCGGTCCGCTGAAAGGCTGGGAGTTGACTTGGTAAAAAGTATGACCGGCTACGGCCGGGGGGAGCGGTCCTTTGAGGACGGTGTACAGGTCACCGTGGAGCTGCGGTCGGTGAACAACCGCTACCTGGACTGCACGGTGAAGCTGCCCCGGACCTACATCTTCGCGGAAGAGGCCTTGAAGGGCCGGGTGCAGAAGGCCGTGGGCCGGGGCAAGGTGGATATGTTCGTCACCATCACCCGGTCCGCCGGGGACGACATGGTGGTCACCGTCAACGAGGCCCTGGCGAAAAGCTATATCGACGCGCTGCATCAGCTCCACGGCCTGAGCGGCGGGAAGGCCCGGCGGGAGTATTACCCCACCGATCTGGCCCGCTTCCCCGATGTGCTGACGGTGGAGAAAAAGGCGGAGGACCTGGAGGAGATGAAGGAGCGGCTGCTGGCCTCCCTGGACCTGGCCCTGGACGACTTCAACGCCATGCGGGAGACCGAGGGCCGGCGGCTGGTGGAGGACATTCTGGGCCGGGCGGGGACCATTGAGGATTTGCTGGGCCAGATTGAGGAGCGGTCGCCCCAGACGGTGAACGACTACCGGGCCCGGCTGGAGGCCAAGATGAGAGAGGTGCTCCAGAACACCCAGATCGACGAGGCCCGCCTGCTCACCGAGGCGGCCATCTTCGCGGACAAGGTGGCGGTGGACGAGGAGACCGTCCGCCTCCACAGCCATCTGGGCCAGCTGCGGGAGCTGCTGGGGACCGGGGGCGCCGTGGGGCGCAAGCTGGACTTTCTCATCCAGGAGTTCAACCGGGAGGCCAACACCATCGGCTCCAAGTGCAGCGACATGGAGATCACCCGGCGGGTGGTGGACATGAAGGCGGAGATTGAGAAGATCCGTGAGCAGGTCCAGAATCTGGAGTGACGGATATGAAGCTGGTCAACATCGGATTTGGCAATATGGTGTCCGCCCGGCGGGTGGTGGCCATCGTCAGCCCGGACTCGGCCCCAGTGAAGCGCCTGGGCCAGGAGGCCCGGGAGCGGGGGGTGCTCATCGACGCCAGCTTCGGGCGCAAGACCCAGTCGGTGCTGGTGACGGACAGCGGCCACGTGATCTGGTCGTCCCTGCCGCCGGAGCAGATATCCGCCCGGTTCCAGGAGGACCCGGAGACAGAGGAGGAGACGCCATGAGCGTATCGCAGAAAAAAACACGGGGGGAGCTGATTGTGCTGTCCGGGCCCTCCGGGGTGGGGAAGAGCACCGTCATCGCCGAGCTGCTGGGCTCCCGGCGGGACATCCACTTCTCGGTGTCCTTCACCACCCGCCTGCCCCGCACCGGCGAGGAGGACGGGGTGAACTACAATTTTGTCTCCCGGGAGGAGTTTGAGCGGATGATCGCCGCCGGCGAGCTGCTGGAGCACGCCGAGTACGTGGGCAACTACTACGGCACGTCCCTGAAGGTCATCCGGGAGAAGCTGGACCAGGGGGTGGACGTGCTGCTGGACATCGAGGTCCAGGGGGCGGCCAAGGTGCGGGAGCGCTGTCCCGAGGCGGTGCTCATCTTCCTCATCCCCCCCTCCATCGAGGAGCTGTCCCGCCGCCTCCACCGGCGCAACACCGACGAGGAGGAGACCATCCAGCGCAGGCTGGAGAAGGCCCGGCAGGAGTGCCGGGAGTGCGTCCACTACGACTATCTGGTGGTGAACGACACGGTGATGAACGCCGCCCAGGAGATTCAATCCATCCTCCAGGCGGAACAGTGCCGCGCCCAGAAGCGGCTCGGCCTGCTCCAGAGCATCACCGGCCAGGACGACGCGTGAATAAAAGTTCCAAAAAAGGAAAGGAAGGATATCTATGCTGCTCTATCCCCCAATCAAAGATCTGCTGGGCCAGGTGCCCAGCCGCTATATGCTGGTGAATCTGGTGGCCAGCCGGGCCCGGAAGCTGTCCAGCGAGTCGGAGGCCTCCGGCGAGCCCTTAGAGGAGAAGGCCGTGTCCCTGGCCATCCGGGAGGTGGCCGACGGCACCCTCACCGTGGAGGAGGCGGAAGCGGCGCTGGAGGCCGTGGAAGAGACAGAAGAGGAGCCCGTCCAGGAGGACGCAGGCCAAGAGATATGACCCGGAAAGGGCAAGCGGGGGTACTGCTTGCCCTTTGGACTTGAGGAGAGATGAGTGAGTGGCCAGCATAGCCAAAATCGCCGTGTCCGCAGCCGCCTACGCCATCGACCGGCCCTACGACTACCTGATTCCGGCGGAGCTGGAGGGGGCGGTCCGGCCCGGTATGCGGTGCGCGGCGCCCTTCGGCCGGGGCAATAAGACCTGCGACGGCATTGTGCTGGCCCTGGGCCGGCGGGAGGACGAGGCGAAGCTGAAGCCCATCCTGGCCCTGCTGGACGAGGAGCCTCTCCTGGACGAGTCCGCGGTCCAGCTGGCCCTGTGGATGCGGGAGCACTGTTTCTGCACCGTGTACGACGCCCTCCGGGCCATGCTCCCGGCGGGGCTGTGGTTTTCCCTGAAGGACTGCTGGAAGCTGGCCCACGGCGTGGACCGGGAGGGGGCCTATGAGGCGGCGGGGGAATCCAAGCGGGCCCAAAAGCTGGTGGAGCTGCTGTTTGCCAGCGGGGGCTGGGCGGAGGAGGGTAGGATTCGGACGGCGTTCGGGGTGTCCGACCCAGGGCCTGCCCTGCGGGCCCTGGAGAAAAAAAACATTATTTTCCGGGAAGCCAGCGCCCAGCGGGGTGTGAACGACAAGCTGGAGCTGGTGGCCGCCCTGGCCATGGACCCCAGCGACGCCCTGGCCCTGCTGGCCCCCAAGCGGCGGCGGGCCCCCCTGCAATACGCCGCCGGGGAGGCCATCTGCGCGGTGGGGGAGACCTCCGCCAAGGAGCTGTGCTACTTCACCGGCGCGTCCATGACCACCCTGCGGGCCCTGGAGAGGCAGGGGGTGCTCACCCTGTCCAAACGGGAGGTGTACCGCCGTCCCCAGGTCCCGGCCTATGAGGAGCCCGCCCCCGTCACGCTGAACGGGGAGCAGGAGGAGGCATACCAGGGCCTGCTGGCCATGGCGGAGCAGGGGGGCGGGGCCGCCCTGCTCTACGGGGTCACGGGAAGCGGCAAGACCCAGGTGTATTTGAAGCTGATCCACACCCTGCTGGAGCGGGGCAGGACGGCCCTGGTGATGGTGCCGGAGATCGCCCTCACCCCTCAGCTCATGCGGATATTTACCTCCCATTTCGGCCATGAGGTGGCCATACTCCACAGCTCCCTTTCCGCCGGGGAGCGGTGCGACGAGTGGAAGCGGGCTAAGCGGGGGGAGGCCCGGGTGGTGGTGGGCACCCGCTCCGCCGTGTTCGCCCCCCTGCCCGATTTGGGCGTCGTCATTTTGGACGAGGAGCAGGAGCCCTCCTACAAATCCGAGCAGAACCCCCGGTATCATGCCCGGGACGCGGCCCGCTACCGCTGCTATAAGGCGGGGGCGCTGCTGCTGCTGGGGTCGGCCACGCCGTCGGTGGAGTCCATGTACCGGGCCCGGCGGGGGGACTACCGGCTGTTCACCCTGAGACAGCGCTACAACCAGCGGGTGCTGCCCCGGGTGACGGTGGCGGACATGAAGGCGGAGCTGCGCGGCGGCAACGGCGGGGCCGTCAGCGCCCCCCTGGCCCAAAAGCTGTGGGAGACCGTGGAGAGAGGGGAGCAGGCCATTTTGTTCCTCAACCGCCGGGGGGCCAGCCGGATGGCCGCCTGCGGCGAGTGCGGCGAGACCCCCGCCTGTCCCCGGTGCTCCGTCCACCTGACCTACCACTCCGCCAACCGGCGGCTGATGTGCCATTACTGCGGCTGGTCCCAGCCCCTGCCGGACCGCTGCCCGGCCTGCGGCGGGCTGCTGAATTTCATCGGGACGGGGACGCAGAAGGTGGAGGAGGAGCTCCACGCCCTGTTTCCCGGGGTGGGGGTGCTGCGGATGGACGCGGACACCGTGTCCGCCGTCCACAGCCACGAGAGCATTTTGGAAAAATTCCGCCGGGAGCGGATTCCCATCCTGCTGGGCACCCAGATGGTGGCCAAGGGGCTGGATTTCGAGGACGTCACCCTGGTGGGGGCGGTGTCGGCGGACCAGCTGCTGTACACCGGCGACATCCACGCCGCCGAGCGGGCCTTTTCCCTGCTCACCCAGGTGGTGGGCCGGGCGGGCCGGGGGGAGAAGAAGGGGGAGGCGGTCATTCAGACCTTCACCCCGGACAACGACGTGATCCGCTTTGCCGCCGCCCAGGATTACGACAGCTTCTATGAGCAGGAGATCCGGGGCCGGGAGGTGCGGGGCCTGCCCCCCTGCGGGGACCTGTTTGTGCTGGGGGCCTCAGGGCTGGAGGAGACGGCGGTGCTCCGCGCCCTGCTGCGGCTGCGGGAGGGCATGAGCGCCGCGCTGTCTCAGCCGCCCTACGCCGGGACGGCGCACCGCCTGCTGGGGCCCGCCCCGGCGGCGGTGGCCAAGATCAACGAGCGGTACCGCTACCGGCTGATTTTGAATACGGAGAACACTAAGGCCATGCGGCTGCTGACGGCGCATCTGCTCCGCCAGGCCCAGGCCGATAAGCAGAACCGGGGGGTGGCGCTGTTCGCCGACCTGAACCCGCTGGATTGAGGAGGAAGTCAGACTATGTCGCTGAGGAAAATTTTGACCCAGGGCGACCCGACCCTGGAAAAGACCTGCCGCCCGGTGGAGAAGTTCGACCAGAAGCTCCACTGGCTGCTGGACGACCTGAAGGAGACCCTGGAAAACGCCGGGGGGGTGGGCCTTGCCGCCCCCCAGATCGGCATACTCCGCCGGGTAGTGGTGGTGGAGGACGAGAACGGGGAGCTGCTGGAGCTGGTCAACCCGGTGATCGTCAGCCGGGAGGGGGAGCAGGGGGGCTGGGAGGGCTGTCTCAGCGTCCCCAACCAGTACGGCTGGGTGACCCGGCCCAACCTGGTCACCGTCCGGGCCCAGGACCGGGAGGGAAAATTTTTCGAGGCGTCCGGGGAGGAGATGGTGGCCCGGTGCTTCTGCCACGAGCTGGAGCACCTGGACGGACACCTCTTCGTGGAGCATACCGGCGAGCTGTACACGCCGGATGAGATCGACGAGATGGAGGCAGGGGAGGAGGAGCAGGAGCCGCCGAAGGCCCGTCCTCAGCCCCGGAAGCAGGCCAGGAAAAGGGGTAAAAAAAGATGAGAATTGTCTTTATGGGCACGCCGGACTTTGCCGTGCCCTCCCTGAACGCCCTGGCGGAGGCGGGCCATGAGGTGTGCGGCGTGTTCACCCAGCCGGACAAACCCAAAAACCGGGGGATGAAGCTCCAGCAGTCCCCGGTGAAGGAGCGGGCCTTGGAGCTGGGGCTGGAGGTATACCAGCCCGCCAAGCTGCGGGACAGGGAGGCGCTGGCCATACTCCAGAGGCTGGACCCGGACCTCATCGCCGTGGCGGCCTACGGAAAGATTCTGCCCGTGGACATTCTGAACCTGCCCCGGCTGGGGTGCGTCAACGTCCACTCGTCGCTGCTGCCCAGGTACCGGGGGGCGGCCCCCATCAACTGGGCCATTTTGAATGGGGAAGAGGAGACGGGCGTTACTATCATGTATATGGCGGAGGGGATGGACACTGGGGACATTCTGGCCCAGGCCAAAACGCCCATTGGCATTAACGAGAACGCCTCCCAGCTCTTTGGGCGGCTGGCGGAGATGGGGGCGGATCTGCTGGTGGATACGGTGGCGGCCCTGGAGGCGGGGACGGTGAAGCCTGTCCCCCAGGAGGAGGCCCTGGCCACCCATGCCCCCATGCTGTCCCGGGACCAGTCCCCCATGGACTGGAGCAGGACCGCCCGGCAGCTTCACGACCAGGTCCGGGGACTGTACCCCTGGCCCGCCGCCACCGCCGTGCTGGACGGCGTGCGGTGCAAGGTCCTGCGGACCGCCCTGTCCGGCGAGGCCACGGGCAAAGCCCCAGGGGCCGTTTTGCAGGGGGACAAAAAGGGGCTGAAGATCGCCTGCGGCGGCGGGGGCGTGCTGGAGGTGCTGGAGCTCCAGCCCGACGGCAAGAAGGCCATGGCCGCTTCCGCTTTCCTGCTGGGGCACCCCGTTCCCTCGGGGACCATACTGACGAAACAGGAGTGATCGCATGGGTTCGGCCAGAGAGACGGCGGTGCTCACCCTGGCCGCCTGTGAGAAGCAGGGGGCCTGGTCGGACGGCCATCTGAAGTGCGCCATCCGGGAACAGGGCCTGGATCGCCGGGACGGGGCGCTGTGCGCCCGGCTGTGCTACGGGGTGCTGCAAAACAAGCTGCTGCTGGACTGGCGGCTGGGGCGGGTGTGCTCCATGGGGCTGGAAAAGCTGGAGCCGAAGGTGCTGTGCGCCCTCCGGGTGGGGGCGTACCAGCTGCTGTTCCTGGACAAAATTCCGCCCAGCGCGGCGGTGAACGAGGCGGTGGAGCTGGCCAGGCGGCACAGCCGGAACCCCCGGGCGGCGGGGCTGGTGAACGGCGTTCTCCGGGCTCTTTTGCGGGAGGACGCGCCGGAGGTGAAGGGAAAGGACGAGCTTGAAACCCTTTCCATTCGGTACAGCCACCCCCGCTGGCTTGTGGAGGAGTTTGACAGTCTGCTGGGGCTGGAAGGCGGAGAGGCGCTTTTAGCGGCGGACAACGGGCAGCCTCCCACCACCGCCCAGGTGAACGGGCTGCGCGCCACGCCGGAAGGGCTGTCCTCGGAGCTGCGGGAGGCAGGGGCAGAGGTTCAGCCCCACCCCTGGCTGGAGGGCTGCCTGCTCCTCACCGGCACCGGGGATCTGGAGCGGCTGGCCACCTTCCGGCGGGGGGAGTTTTACGTCCAGGACGCGGCTTCCCGGCTGGCGGTGCTGGCGGCGGGCCCGGAGCCCGGCCAGCGGGTGCTGGACTGTTGCGCCGCTCCCGGAGGCAAGTCCTTTGCCGCCGCTATTCTGATGGAAAACCGGGGGGAGCTTATCTCCTGCGACATCCACCCCCACAAGATCAAGCTGCTGGAGGCGGGCCGGGACCGGCTGGGCCTGTCCGTGATAACGCCCACCCTCCAGAACGCCGCCCAGCGGCGGGAGGACTGGGCGGAGGGCTTTGACGTGGTGCTCACCGACGTGCCCTGCTCGGGGCTGGGCATCATCCGCAAGAAGCCGGATATACGGTATAAGGACCCGGAGCCTTTGAAGGGCCTGCCCAGGGTCCAGCGGTCCATTTTGGACAACTGCGCCCAATATGTCCGCCCCGGCGGGGTGCTGCTCTACTCCACCTGCACCCTTTTGAAACGAGAGAATGACGCCGTTGTGGACGGCTTCCTGGGGGACCATTCGGACTTTGCCCCGGAGTCCTTTGTCCTGCCCCACCTGGGGGAGCAGCCGGGCCGGATCACCTTCTGGCCCCACATCCACGGGACAGACGGCTTTTTTGCCGCCAAGCTGCGCAGAAAGGGGTGATGAACCCGGTGACCGATTTGAAATCCATGACCCCGCTGGAGCTGGAGGGGTACTTCAAGGGGCTGGGACAGCCCAAATTCCGGGCCATGCAGGTGTTTCGCTGGCTCCACCGTGGGGTGGAGTCCTTCGAGAAAATGACCGATCTGCCCCGCGGCCTGCGGGAGCGGCTGGAGGAGGAATGTGTCCTCACCGTGCCCCGGGTGGAGCGCAAGCAGGTGTCGAAGCTGGACGGCACGGTGAAATACCTGTGGCGGCTGGGGGACGGAAATTGCGTGGAGACGGTTTTGATGCGCTACAAGCATGGGAATACTGTATGCGTGTCCAGCCAGGTGGGGTGCAATATGGGGTGCGTGTTCTGCGCCTCCACCCTGGGGGGAAAGGTCCGGGATCTGACCCCGGCGGAAATTTTGGACCAGGTAATATTTACCGAAAAGGACAGCGGCGAGGAGGTTTCCAACATCGTCATGATGGGAATTGGCGAGCCGCTGGACAATTTCGGCCATGTTTTGCGGTTTTTGGAGCTGGTTAATCACCCAGAGGGACTGAACATCGGGATGCGCCATATCTCCCTGTCCACCTGCGGGCTGGTAAAGAAAATTGACAAACTGGCCCAGCTTGGGTTACAATTGACGCTGAGCGTCTCTCTCCACGCGCCCGACGACGAGACCCGCTCCCGGCTGATGCCGGTGAACCGGGCCGTGGGGGTGGACCTTCTCATGGAGACCTGCCGCCGGTATTTCGAGACCACCGGGCGGCGCATCTCCTACGAGTACGCCATGGTGGACGGGGTGAACGACTCCGACGGGCAGGCCGACCAGCTGGCAAAGCTCCTGCGGGGCCAGCCGGGACACGTGAATCTCATCCCCCTCAACGAGGTGGCGGAGTCAGCCTTGAAGCCCAGCCGCCGGGTAGGGCAGTTCCAAAAGCGGCTGGAGAGCCATGGGGTCACCGCCACCGTGCGGCGGAAGCTGGGAGGGGACATCGACGCCTCCTGCGGCCAGCTGCGACGGAAGAGAATCGCGGAGGGAGAGCAAACCCCAGAGGAGGGATTGACTTGAAAGTATGCGGTATAACGGACATAGGCCGCCACCGGCGGGACAACCAGGACAGCTTCGCCTTTCGGGAGCTGGACGGCGGCTGGGCGCTGCTGGTGGTATGCGACGGCATGGGCGGGGCCCAGGCGGGCAGCGTGGCCAGCTCAGTGGCGGTGGAGGCCTTCACCGCCGCTGTGGAGGAGGCCCTGGCCGGAGGAATCCCGGAGGACCCCGGCCTGTGGGAACAGACGCTGGCCGAGGCATGCCGGGAGGCCAACGGGGCGGTGTACCGCCTCAGCCTGGAAAAGCGGGAGTATGAGGGCATGGGCACCACCCTGGTGGCGGCACTGGCCCGGTCCGGCTGGGCCTGCCTGGTCCACGTGGGGGACAGCAGGGCCTATATCCTGGGAAATAATGCCATACGTCAGGCGACGGTGGACCATTCCTTTGTGCAGATGCTGGTGGACCGCGGGGAGATTACTGCGGACGAGGCCAGAGTACATCCCCAGAAAAACCTTATCACCCGGGCCCTGGGGGTGGACCGGCAGGTGGAGTGCGATGTGACCCGGTTGGAGCTCGGGGAGGGCAGCCGCCTGCTGCTGTGCAGCGACGGGCTGACCAACGTGCTGGAGGACGGGGCCATTCTGGACCTCAGCGGCCGGGAGGGGGAGCCGGAGAGCTTCTGCCGGGCGCTGGTGGATCTGACTCTGGAGCGGGGTGCGCCGGACAACGTCACCGTTGTGCTGGCGCAGCTGTGAAATTAGGAGGACTTTTACCATGGATCAATACATAGGTAAAATGCTCGACAACCGATACGAGATTTTGGAGTGCATCGGGACCGGGGGCATGGCGGTGGTGTACAAGGCCCGCTGCCACCGGCTGAACCGGCTGGTGGCCATCAAGATCTTGAAGCCGGAGCTGGCCCAGGACGCCGATTTCCGCCGCCGCTTCCACGACGAGTCCCAGGCGGTGGCCATGCTGTCCCACGCCAACATCGTGTCGGTATACGACGTGAGCCGGTCCGACGGGCTGGACTACATCGTCATGGAGCTGGTGGACGGGCTGACCCTGAAGCAGTATATGCAGCGCCGGGGCACCCCCCTGAACTGGCGGGAGGCCCAGCACTTCATCACCCAGATCATGCGGGCGCTGAGCCACGCCCATGGCAGGGGCATCATCCACCGGGACATCAAGCCCCACAATATCATGGTCCTGCGGGACGGCAGCGTGAAGGTCACCGACTTCGGCATCGCCCAGCTGGCCAGCGCCGCCCAGAACACCATGACCCAGGAGGCCATCGGGTCGGTCCACTATATCTCCCCGGAGCAGGCCAAGGGCAGCCATGTGGACTGCCGCACCGACATCTACTCGGCGGGTGTGGTGCTGTATGAGATGCTCACCGGCCGCCTGCCCTTTGAAGGGGATACCCCGGTGGCAGTGGCCATCCAGCACATCAAGTCCATCCCGGTGCCGCCCTGCGACTTGAACCCAGACGTGCCCCGGGCGCTGGAGGCCATCACCATGAAGGCCATGGCCCCGGACCTGGTCCAGCGCTACGCCTCCGCCGAGGAGATGCTGGACGACCTGAAGGAGTTCCGCAAGAACCCGGACTTTGCGCCCAGCGCCCCGGACCCGGAGGAGGAGCCGGACGAGCCCACCATGGTGGTGCCCACCAGGATCGTCACGGCCTCGGTGCGGGTGCCGCCGGAGCGCCGGGAGCCGGAGCGGGCGTCCCAGCCGGAGCGCCGCCAGCCCCGCCGGCGGGAAGAGGAGTACGACGGTTACGACTATGAGGAGCCCAGCCGGGGAGGCGGCGTGGCGGCGGTGGCCGTGGCGGTGGTGCTGATCCTGGCCTTCATCGGGATCGTGGGCTATTTCCTGGTCAATTATATGTTCAAGGAGATGTTTGCCCCGGCCACGGAGTACGAGGTGCCTAGTCTGCTGGGTTACACCCTGGAGGAGCTGCGGAGCGATCCGACGCTGCTGGATGGCTTCACCTTCGTGGAGGGGTCCACTGTGTTCAGCGAGGAGTATGAAAAGGAGCAGATCTGTGAGCAGAAGCCGGCCCCCGGTGAGAAGGTGAAGGAGGGCAATAAAACCATTACGGTGAACATCAGCGGCGGGAAAGACGAGCTGTATATGCCCGACCTGTACAATAAGGACTCCCGGGAGGCGCTGGCCACCCTCCAGAACATGGGCCTGCGGGTGCCGGACCAGCAGCGGGAATACGACGAAAACATCACGGAAGGCTTCATCATTTCCACCACCCCGATTGCCGGAACCAAGGTGGAGAAGGGCCAGGAAGTGGGCATCGTTATCAGCAAGGGGCCGGAAAAGAAGCCGGTGACGGTGCCGCCGCTGATTGGCATGACCCTGGAAACGGCTGATAAGACCTTAAGGGAAATGGGGCTGTCGGTGGGTAAAACGGATGAGCACTATACAGACGAACAGCCTGAGGGGAGAGTGTACTGGCAGAGCAAGACGGGCGAGGTGGAGGAGGGCGCCTCCATCGACCTGTATGTGAGCAAGGGCCCGGAGCCGGAGCCCTCGGCAGAGCCCAGCCCCTCGGCGGAGCCCCCGGCCAGCTATTATCCGCCGGAGAGCGGGAGCGGACCCCTGCCCGATCCCACCCAGGATGTGGACGCCCCCGCCGTCACCAAGGATATCACGGTGGACCTGAAGGCCTACGAAGGGCTGGTGAATGTGCGCATCGTGGTGGGGAACCAGGAGATCCACAACTCCCCGGTGGACGCGGACCAGAATCTGACCTTCACCAAACGGGCCACCGCCTCCGGGGAGCAGATGGTGTATATCTATATCAACGACAATTTGGTGGACAGCCACTGGGTGGATTTCAGGTCATGACGGGACGGATCGTCAAGGCCCTCAGCGGGTTCTACTATGTGGATACCGGGGCGGGGGAGCCCGTCCCCTGCCGGGGGCGTGGGAAGCTCCGCCACCAGCGGCTCAGCCCCCTGGTGGGCGATCAGGTGGATATCACCCTCACCCAGGACGGAAAGGGGATGGTGGACGCCGTCCTCCCCCGGAAAAACCAGTTCAGCCGCCCCGCCGTGGCCAACATTGAGCAGATGGTGATTGTGTGCTCCGGGGCGGTGCCGGTGACCGACCCATTCCTCATCGACCGCATGGCGGCCATGGCGGAGTGGAAGGGGTGCGACCCCCTGATCCTGTTCAACAAGTGCGACCTGGAGCGGGCGGAGGAGCTGGTCCGGCTCTACCGGGAGTCGGGCTTTCCCACCCTCCAGGTCAGCGCGGAGACGGGGGAGGGGATGGACGCTTTGGCCGCCGCCGTGGCCGGGAAGGTGTCCGCCTTCACCGGCAACTCCGGGGTGGGCAAGTCCAGCATCCTCAACGCCTTACAGCCCGGCTTCGGCCTGGAGGTGGGGGAGGTCAGTGAAAAGCTGGGCCGGGGCCGCCACACCACCCGCCATGTGGAGCTTTTCCCTGTGGCGGGAGGGCTGGTGGCGGACACGCCCGGGTTTTCCTCCTTTGACGTGGAACAGATGGAGGCCATCCCCAAGGAGGAGCTGGCCCAGGCGTTCCGGGAGTTCCGCCCCTATATGGACCAGTGCCGCTTCCAGGGCTGCGCCCACGTAAGGGAGCGGGGCTGTGCCGTCCGGGCGGCGGTGGAGGAGGGGATAATCGCCCCTAGCCGTCATAAAAGCTATGTCCGCCTCTATGAGCAGGCCAAGGAGATTCCCCAGTGGGAGCTGGAAAAGAACAGAAACAAATAAAATGAGGACGCCCCGCCGAGCTTGCCCGGCGGGGCGTCCTGTGGTTTTAGAGATGCCTGGGAACATATCTTGACAATGGGGCGGGCCCATTTCAGTGCTGTCAGACGTTCAGATACGGGGAATAGGCCACGTAGCAGAAAACATTCATCTCGTGGGCGCCGGCACCGCTGCGTCTCTGGAACGCCATGCGTTCGCTGGTCTCAAACATGATTTCTCATCCCCTTTCCGTTTGGGCTTCATATGGAGAAGCAAAGGCTTCAAATTATTTTGCTCAAGAGTGAAACAGATACTGGATCAGGGTTTTAACACCGCTGACGATTTTCCGTTCCTCAGCGCCCCAGCGCTGCTGCATCTCCATCAGATCGCTACAATCGTACATGGTGCTACTCACCTCCTTTTCGGACACTAGTATACTACCATGCGATAAAAAATGGAAGTGGGGACCTGTACGATATCCACAAAAAATGAGGTCAATTTTTGTGCAGAAAAACCGAAAAACGCAAATGAGGAGAGCATGTCCTTCAAATACATGTCTGAAGCCCACACTTTGTCCCGAAAATTGCAGGAACAGGACAGCCTCCATTCACATATGCTGGATTATCATCCGGCAGCGAGAAAGGGGGCGTTTTCATGCGAGTCGTGGTGGTGAAGTTCCCCAAGGCCCTGTGCGGCCTGATGCGCAGGATTTTCCACATGGAGTGAAAGCGGGCATATCCGGGGGCGGCCTCTCATATAGTGGGGACAGAACAGGAGCAAGGAGAGGAAGCCTATGGATATGGAGCTGAAGCGGGTCGCGCTGGAGGGGTATCGGTGCGTGGCCCATACCATGTTCGTCCAGGAGGAGACCCTGGAGAGCATTGTGCCCGACGCCTGCCCGGACATCGCGCGGATTGTGTCCGCCTGCGGCAAGGCGTTTCTCAAGGACAAGGAGCTGGGGGAGGGGACCCTGCGCCTCAGCGGCACGGCTAAGGTGACGGTGCTGTACATACCCGAGGGGGAGGAGCTGCCCCGGTCGCTGGAGGTGTCCATCCCCTTCCAGTGCGTCCGGGACGATCCCCAGTTTTACGCCGGGTGCCCGGTGCTGGCGGACCTTCAGGTCCCCACGGCGGACGCCCGGACCATCAACCCCAGGAAGATGCTGGTGCGGGTGGGGCTGTCCGTGTGGGCGGCGGTCTATGAGCGGGAGCGGCGGGAGCTTTCCGCCGACCTGACCGGCGGCGAGGGGGAGGGCCTGCAAAAGCAAGTGGTCCCCCGGAAGTGCTGTGTTATCCCGGAAGTGTCGGAAAAGACGTTCACCTTCTCCGATGTGCTGCGGCCCCCGGCCTCCCGGCCCGAGATCGAGGAGCTGCTGCTCTACCGGGCGGAGCTGGGGACGGCGGACGCCAAATTCATCGGCAAAAAGCTGGTGCTGAAGGGGGACGTGCAGCTGTCGTCGGTGTACCGCGCCGGGGAGGGGCTGAGCCAGGCCCGGTTTGAGCTGCCCTACTCTCAGATTCTGGACATCGGCGAGGTGCCCGACGAGGCGGAGCCCGAGGTGGCGGTGGCGCTGAAAAGCGTGGACTGCCGGGCCCGGGAGGGGGAGCTGGAGGTGTCCCTGGAGCTGCTGGCCCAGGCGGCGGTGTGGGAGCGCCGGAGCGTGGAGCTCATCAGCGACGCCTACTGCGTGGGGAAGCCCATCGACGTGGAGCGTTCGCCGGTGCGGCTGTGCACCCTGGCGGAGCGGTCCGCCCGCCGGGAGATGGGGCGGAAGCTGTGCGAGTCGGGGATTCCGGCCAAGCAGGTGGTGGACTGCGCCGCCGCGGTGTCCTCCCTGGCGGGGGCCCCCGCAGAAGGGGGGATGGAGTTCACCGCCCAGGTGAACGCCTCTGTGCTGTACCTCAGCGAGGACGACGCCCTGTGCGGGGTGGAGACGGACATTCCTGTGACCTGCCGGGTGGACGTGCCGGAGGGCTGTGCCTGCGCCTGCCGGTGCCGTGCGGTGGGGGAGGCCACCGCCGTCCCCGTCACCGGAGGGTTGGAGGTGCGCTTTGAGGCGGAGTTCTCCTGGACCCTCACCAGGGAGGAGCAGGTGAGCTGCGTCTCCGAGGTGAGGCCGGGGACGGCGGAGGAGGGCGGGCCCCGCCCGTCGGTGGTCATCCGCCGGGTGGAGCGGGGGGAGGCCCTGTGGGATATCGCCAAATCCTGCGCCTCCACCGTGGCGGACATCTGCTCCGCCAACAGCCTGCCCGGGGAGGAAGCGGAGGTGGGCACGCTGCTGCTCATTCCCGCCCGGAGAAGCTGAACCGCACAAAAAGGCGGCGCGGACCTAGTCCGCGCCGCCTTTCCGCATTGTTTGGAGGGAGAGCCGTCAGATTACGTGGTGGTTTTTCCACTTGCCCCGGAGGAAGTGGACCAGGAACACGGCCCCCCGGACGATCCAGTCGGCGAACATGGCCATCCATACGCCCAGCAGGCCCAGCCCCATGCCCAGGCCCAGAAGATAGCTCATGCCGATGCGGCAGATCCACATGGACAGCATGGATACCACCATGGTGAACTTGGCGTCCCCCGCCGCCCGGAGGGCGTTGGGCAGGGTGAAGGACATGGGCCAGAAGATGATGGTGAACACCGAGTTCCAGCGCAGCACCTGGATGGCGATGGCGGCGGTGGCGGGGGTCAGGTTGAACAGGGGAACCAGCGCCGGCGCGGCGAAAAACAGGCAGACGCAGGAGGCTCCCATGGCCAGATAGGACACCTTCATCAGCTTCTTGGTATAGCCCACCGCCTGCTCGTGGTCGCTGGCCCCCATGCACTGGCCGATGACCGTCACCATGCTCAGGCCCACCGCCTGACCGGGAACGTTGATGAACCCGGCGATGGAGCCGCTGATGGCGTTGGCCGCCACGGCGGAGCCCTGGATGGCCAGATTCACCCCCACGTCGAAGGAGGTCACCAATCGGAGCACCAGCAGCTTGCCCACCTGGAACATGCCGTTCTCAATGCCCGCCGGTACGCCCACCCGCAGGATGGCGCGGATCATTTTCCACTGTAGCCGGGGGTGGAATGGGTCCTCCACATACACCGGCAGGCTTTTCCGGGTAATCTTCACCCCGATGATTACCGCCGCCGCCATCCGGGAGGTCAGGGTGCCCAGCCCGGCCCCGGCGGCCCCCATGTCAAAGCCGTAGATCAGCAGGGCGTTGACGGCGATGTTGATGAGGTTGACGATGAAGGAATTGACCATGGACACCTTGCTGTTGCCCATGGCCCGGAACAGGGCGGCCCCGGCGTTGTAAATGGCGATGAAGGGGTAGGCCGCCGCCGTCAGCAGGAAGTAGATGAGGGCGGAGTCCATCACCTCCTGGGCGATGTCGCCGAACAGCAGCCGCAGGATGTGTTCCCGCAGGAGGAGGGCCAGCGCCATCAGGGCCAGGGCGGCCAGCAGCGCCGCGTACAGCAGCTGTCTGGCTGCGGACCGGGCGTTTTCCGGCTCCCGGCGGCCCAGATACTGGGCCACCACCACCGCCCCGCCGGTGGACAGGGCGGAAAAGATATTGATGATAAGAATGTTGATATTGTCCACCAGGGACACCCCGGACACCACCGACTCTCCGGCGTTGGTGACCATCATGGTGTCGGCCATGCCCACCGTCATCAGAAGCAGCTGCTCGACGACCAGGGGGATCATGAGCCGGACCAGGTCCTGGTTGGAGAACATGGGCTTTTGGGCCCTTACCGTGGTTTCCATGACACACCTCTCGCTTTGACAGGCGGACCGCCTGACGTTTCAAAGGCCATTGTAACACGGTATTTCCCCGGTGGATACCGTGTTTTTTCACGAAAATACGGCGGAGCGGGGGGATTTAGCTGGCACAAAAGCGGCGCGGGCCGCCGCGGCGCTCACCGCAGGAGCAGGCCCACGTCCTCCATCCCCCGCTGGGCCAGGAATTTGGCCCGGGGAGACTGGCGCAGCACCTCCCGGATGTCCATGACCAGGGAGCTGGCCTCGCTGGTGTCCCGCACCACGCTGAACTGCCGGTGGACGTTGTACATGCCGCCAAAGCTCTGGGCCAGCTGGCCGTACATGGCGCCGTAGGCCCCCTGCAGCCGGGTGACCCACCGGCGGTCGGTGGTGAGGATCTCCAGGGCGGTTCGGGCGGCCTGACGGGTGGTGACGTCCAGCCCGTCCAGCCGAAGGGCCCGGGCGGTGACCCGGAACCGGGGCAGGGTGACGTTGGACTCCCCCACCTGGAGGGAGAGCCCCCGCTGGGTCCACAGCTTGGCCGAGCCCAGATTCAGCCCCGGGTCCACCTGGACCTTGCCGCAGTTGCCGAAGAGGCAGCCGCCGATGTCCCCGTCGGGGCCGCCCCCCTGGGCCTTGGCCACCTTGGCGGAGCCGGTGATGGCGATGTCGCCGCAGGCCCCCTGAATCCCTGCGCCGATGGCGGCGGCGCAGCAGGAGGCCAGCGCGGTGACGGTGCCTCCCTGGATGCGGATGTCGCCCACCGCCGCGCCCAGCGCCCCGCCGATGCCCGCGCCGCCGCCGGAGCCGGTGGCGACGACGGTGCCTCCCCGGATGAAGATGGAGTCGGTCTGGCCGGTAGCCGCGCCGCTGTCCCGGCCCACGCCCGCCCCGCCCGCGCCGCCGGTGGCGGTGAGAACGCCGTCGGGAAGGCTCCGGTCCCCCTTGGGCTGGTCGATGGTCAAGGAAGTGCCCTCCCCCAGGGAGACCCCGGCGCAGCCCGGGCCGCTCTCAAACACGTTGTCCGTCCCCCGCTGGAGCAGCAGGACGACGGTATTTCCCCGCCCCAGGTCGAAGGCCCGGCCCTCGGCAACCCGGCACTCCACCCCGTCCAGGGTGAGCTCCAGCCTGCCAATGTTGTCGTCCAGGACGATCCGCCCGCTGAAGGGGAGCTGGTTGGCGTCCGTCCCCGTCCCGCCGGACAGGGCGGCGACCTGGTTGGTGAGTATGTGGAGGGTATGGGTCTCCTTCTCGTACCGCCAGTCCACCCCTTCCTCGCCGCCGGTGACGGTGAAGGGGTTGGGGTACATGGAAACCGGCTGGAAGCCGCCCGCCTTGTCGTCCCAGCGCACGTAGAGGTAGCGGGTGCGGGGAAGGCCGGTCTTGTCCCGGCCCCGGAGGACCACCGTGTGGGCGGGCCGGTCCTGGTCGATCCCCTTCAGCAGCCACAGCCGGACCGGGTCCGGCTGATCCTGAAGGGACAGGGCCAGCCGCCCCTGCTTTCCGTCCACCCCCAGGGAGGTGAGGGAGCTCCAGCCGGGGAGGAGGGTTTTCCACACGATGTCAAAGGGGGTAAGGGGCTTTCCCTGGGCGTTTTGGACGGTAATGCCCTCCGCCGCCAGCAGGGAGACCGGGCCGTCCACCACCACCAGGACCTGAGAGCCCGGCGCGGCGTCCTTCAGCTCCACTGCCCCCTCCATGAGCCGCAGAACGCTGGATGCGTCTCCCCGGAGAAGTCCCGCGCGCAGCAGTCCGCCGCCCTCCACGGTGAGGACTGCGCCCTGGGCCAGCTGGAGCTGGGCCAGAGTGTTCACTCCGACGGAGCTCAGCCGGGCCTGGGCGGCCTGGGCGGTGAGCAGGGGGGAGGCAATTTGATGAAGGGTCACCGTCCCTGCGCCTGTCAGCCGCAGGGCGGGGGCCTCCTGCCCCAGCCCCCGGAGGAGCAGTGATTCCGTTCCGCCTGCCGTCAGCGTGCCGGTCTGGGGGTCCAGGAGCGTGCCGGACAGGTCCCGGCCGGAGACCTGGACGGTCCCCAGCTCTGCCGCCGTCATCTGAGCGGCGGCCCCCTCCGGTGAAGGGCCCAGCCCGTCCAGCAGGGCCATCAGGCCGTCCCCGGAGCCCCCCAGGGCGTCCAGCAGGCCCATGAGCAGCTCCAGCTCCCCGCTGCCGGTGAGCAGGCCGGCCAGGGAGGGCATGGCCGTCAGCCCGTCCCCGCCGGACAGCAGGAGGCCGGTCAAAAAGCTCTCCAGCCCGGGGGCGGTGCCGGCGGAGAACTGGGCCTGGAACTCCTCCAGGCTGGTAAAGACGCCGCCGGTGAGCAGGTCCACCGCCTCATCGGGGGAGAGGCCCTGGGCCACCGTCTCCAAAAACTGCCGCAGGCCCTCCGCCGCCTGCTCCGGGCTCACCGGCCCCTCGGCGGAGCCCCCGGCGATGACCGAACCCAGGTACAGCGCGGCCAGGTAGCCCCCGGCGGGGCTGCTGTCCAGGGGGAGCCTGCCCAGGGCGGCCAGCAGCTCCGGGCCGCTGGCGGAGGCGTCCACCCCCAGGGCGGCCAGCAGAGCGGCCCGGTCCGGGGCGGTCCCACCCAGCCCCCGCAGGAGCCAGTTGGGCAGGGTCTGGGTCCCGTCCTCCTTGGCGGACAGGCCGTCCATCACCGCGTCCACCAGGGCGTCCAGGCCGTCCATGCCGTCCCCGTCCTGGAACAGCCCCGCCTTTACGCCCTGCCGGGCCACCCGGTCAATCTCTCCCCGCAGGCGGTCCAGCTCCTCCTGGAGGGCGGCACGGTCCAGCTCGCCCCCGTCCGCGGACCGCTGGGCCAGCTCTTCCATTTTGCCCAGGCCGTCCTGGACCTCCGCCAGGGCGGCTTCCCCGGACTGGAGGGTCCGACGGCCCTCCCGGATGTGCCGCTCCACCTGACTTACCCTGCTCATCAGCTGGCGCAGGGTGTCCGACACGGTGGCCGCGGTTCGGCCGGGCCCCTGCGGGACCTTGGCTGGGGCGGACTGCTTCTCCGCCTTGCCGGTCCCCTGATACCGGGGCACGGATATGTTCCTGTTTCTGCGAATACTCAGCTCTCCCATCTCATGGGCCTCCTTCCGACGGGCCGCTGAAGCCGCCCTTTTTATATATTATCGTCCCAAGGCTGGGAAAATTAAGAACCTGTATTCACAGCCGAAGCCGCCGCATGTGGGGAAAACACCCGGCCAGACGGTGAATTGAGGTTGTGAATACAGGTTCTAAGGGAAAAGCTCCCCCGGCTGGGCCGGGGGAGCTTTCATGCTCGTCAATATACCGGATTGTCTACGTTGACCTTGTCCACTTCCTGATAGGGGGCCAGGGTGGAAACCATCTTCACCGGCTCGTCGTAAGCGTTTTTCAAATAGTGGACCTCGCCGGGCTCGATGTGGATCAGGTCGCCCGCGTTCAGCACATGCTTGACGCCGTCCACCACGATGTCCACCTTGCCCTCCAGGATGAAGAAATCCTCCTCCATCACATTGTGGTAGTGGGCCTGGAAGTCCTCCCCGGGGCGGAAGCGCACCAGGGCGAAGTTCATCCGGGGGCCCTTCATCAGGTATTTGGGGCCGCTCTCTCCGAAGCGGTATTCGCGCTCGTTCTCATTGACAATAAACATATGATTCTCCTCCATTCCAAAAGTCGGCCCAAGGGCTCACAGGCCGGGGGCGGTCCACATATTCCGGGTCAGCCCCTGATCGCACAGCGCCAGCTGGGCGGGGTAGAGCTTTTTCCAATTGGCGTACAGCTGGTCGTACACCGGCTTCACAGCGGGGTCGGGCTGGAACTGACGATCCCATTTCACCGTGCGCTCCACGGCCTCCTCCACGCCGGGGTACAGCCCTACGCCCACGCCCGCCAGGATGGCGGCGCCCAGGGCGGTGGCCTCCTTCACCATGGGCACCTTCACCGGCTTGCCGGTGACATCGGCCACGATCTGACTCCATAGGGGGCTCTTGGCCGCGCCCCCGGCGAAGATAAGCTCGTCGGGCTCGTGGCCGGTGGCCTCCTTCACCAGCTCGATGTGGCTGCGCACCAGCAGGGCGGTGTTCTCCAGAATGGCCCGGTAGAAGGTGTATTTGTTGAACTTCTCCGGCTCCAGCAGGAAGTTGGTGAAGGTGGGGCTGGCGTGCTTCCAATTGATGAAGTTCATGGTGTCGCTGAAGCAGCACTGCATCCCATAGCACCCGGCGGGGATGTCCTTGGCCTTTTCGTTCATCAGGTCGTAGGGGTCCCGGCCGGTGCGTCGGGCCTCCTCCGCCTCGGCCTGACAGAACCCGTCCCTGAACCAGCGCATCACCAGGCCGGGCTTGAACGCCAGGGCCTCGTACTGCCACAGGCCGGGCAGGGCGGCGCAGTTCACCCGCACCCGGCAGCCCGGGTCGGTCCGGCCGGAGTCGGTGTTGAACTCGTACTGCCAGAAGCTGCCCCCGAACACGGCGGCCTGGTTGGCCTTGCAGGCCCCCACGCCCAAGGTGCCCAGCTGGCAGTCGCCGCCGCCCACCACAACGGGGGTGCCCTCCAGCAGGCCGGTGTCGTCGGCGCCCTTGGCGCTCACCTGGGCGAAGTTGACGCCGCACTCCACCACGGGCGGGAAAATGTCCGCCCGCAGGCCGCATTTCTGGGCGATCTCCGGCAGCCAGTCCCGGCTCTGCAAATCCATGATGCCGGTGGTGCTGCCGTTGCTGGGTTCCACCGCCAGCTTCCCCGTGAGCTTGTAGATGAGCCAGTCGTTGAACATGCCCACAGCGGCGGTCTTTTCATACACCTCGGGCAGGTTGTCCCGTACCCACAAAAGCCGGGGCAGGGCCCCCAGGGCGTAGGTCTGGCCGGACTTTAAGTACACTTCCTTTTCCAGCGCCGGGTCCAGCTCCTTGAGCTGGCCCACCTGGGCGTCGCTGCGGGCGTCCACGTTGGCGCAGGCCCAGATCTCCTGGCCGTCCTTGTCATAGAGCAGGATGCCCTCCCGCATACAGGTGGTGGACAGGGCGGCGATATCCGTCGGGGCGATGCCCGTCTCCTCCAGCACCCCCCGGATGCAGCCCCGGGCCAGCTCCCAGTTGTGGACCCAGTCGAAGTCCATGCTGCCGGGCCAGCGGGGGTCCTCCCGGTGGGACCACTCCTGCTGGACGCAGCCTACCTGCTCCCCGTCCAGGGAAAAGACCACGGCCCGGACGCTGCCGGTGCCCGCGTCCACCGCCATCAAGTATTTCGCCATGAAAATACCTCCTAATACTGATTTACCGTCCCGGCCATTTCCAAAAATTGAAAGTCAGCCGGGCAGATTATTTAGACCTCTTGATACAACAGCCAAAAGCGGGGACATGATCTCGGCTTCATAGCTTCATCTCTGTCACAAGGGTCCTCCGCACACTCCTTTACCTTTTTTGCAAAACCAAGCCGCTGATAGAAACGAATATTAGCCGCATCTGTGGTGTCAACACCAATGGATATCCTTTGATATCCTAAATCCTTTATGTGCTCAATTACGTGGCGGATCAGCTTTGTCCCCAATCCCTGGCCGCGGAAATCTGTTCTGACTCGAAACGCGCAAAGATACGCGGTTCTTTTGCCGTCCGCAAAATCTTTGTCCTCAAGGTCATAGAAAACATACAGCTCCCCAACCAGCTGCCCATCATAATCAAGCGCCCAAAATTCGGTATTTCCTCTTTTTATGTTGTCGCAAAAGAATTTTGCATTGGAAGAAGCGGTATGAAGACTCTCATATCCCCACAATTCCAATAACTCACGCTCTGCCGCTCTTCTGATCTTCATGGGTTCCATCCTCTGAATTTCGCTTGAGCAATCAATTTTGACGCTCGCGCAGCAGGCTGCTACGAATCGGGGGCCTCCAGCAGCAGCTGGGCGGTGTCCTCGTCGGTGATGAGCACGTCCAAGTAGCCCCCCCGGAGGACGGCCAGGATGGCCTCCGCCTTGTCCGGCCCTCCCGCCGCGCCGATGACGTTGTCCAGGGTCCTGAGCTGGTCCATGGTGGTGCTCATCAGCCGCCCCTCCAGGTCGTGGGACACCACCTGGCCGTTTTTGTCAAGGAAGTGGCTGAGCACGTCGCCCACCGCCCCCCGCATCTTGAGAAAGGTGAAATCGTTGTGGTTGAGGATGCCGTTTTTTACAATGGTGGCCTGATCGCTGAGGCATCCGATGCCCACCACGCTCATGCTGGACAGGGGGATCATGCGGAAGATCTCCTCCACGTCGGGCTCCCGCCGCAGGGAGTCCCGCAGGGCTGCGCCGGATAGCAGCAGGGGGGAGGGGATGAGGTACAGCCGGGCGTTGAACACGTTGGAGTTGGTGTTGGGCAGGTAGTAGTTCACACCACCCGCCAAACTGACCACGTTCAGCGGGACCTGGGCGGCGGTGGCCAGATGGTTGAGGATGCGGCTGGTGGTGTCGCCGTAGCCCATGTTAATGAAGGCGTTGTCCGCCGCCCGGCGCAGTATGTACATGGCCGTGGCCTGGGCGATGCTCTCGTTGGGGCTGGCCAGAGTGGAGGCCCCGGGGACGATAAAGATGTCCCGCAGGCCGTAGCGGGTGAGCAGCTGCCGTTCCATCTCCATCCGGCGGCTGCTGTCCTGCTGGACGTTGAACTGGATGATCCCGGTCTGACGGGCCCGCTCCAGCAGGGCGATGACCTTGGAGCGGCTTACCCCCAGCAGGTGGGAGATGTTCTGCTGGGTATAGTTCTCAATGTAGTAGTACCACACCGCCTTGATCATCAGCCGGTGTTCGTAATCGGCCCTGCTGAGCCTGTCAATTTTTTCCTCCATTGCATCCGCTCCAGAAATTCGACAAAAGTTTTGAACTCAAGCAAATGTATTGTGTCAATAGTATAGCACCGGCCCGCGCCCACTGTCAAATGATTGCGGGAGAATTCCTCCATTTTCCGTAAAATCGTGGAAAACGCCAAAAAACGGCAATGACTATTGTACATATCCGACAAAAAGACAAGTTTTCTAAAAGGAGGGGGATAGTTTTTCGCCGAAAACTGCCAAAAAATTCACAGGGGAATCGGGCTCGCGCTGTTGACAAACGCGGGAAAAAACCTTATGATAGGGCAAAGCGCAAAAGCTGGTTTCTCAGGACATTTGTGCGTGGCTGCACATGAATGGAGGAGTTCAGATGGAAGCCGTCGGAAAGCCGGGGAAAAACGTCCCCCTGCTGAGCGTGCGGGGCATTTACAAGTCCTTCGGATTGAACGCGGTGCTCAAGGGCATCGACCTGGACGTAATGCCCGGCGAGGTGCTGGCCCTCATCGGGGGAAACGGCGCGGGCAAGTCCACTTTGATGAAAATCATCATGGGCATATACAGCCACGACAGCGGCCGGCTGTCTATGAACGGGGAGCCGGTGGCGCTGAATCGGCCTGCGGACGCCCTGGCCCGGGGCATCTACATGGTGCCCCAGGAGCCCCTGCTCTTCCCCAACATGAATGTGGAGGAGAACATTACCATCGGGTTTGACCGGAGCAAGGCGGAGCTGCACCGTGAGCTGGTGGACACCATGGCGGATATCGGCTGGAACCTGGATCTGGGCCGGAAGGCCGGCAGCCTGTCCATCGCCGAACAGCAGCTGGTGGAGATCCTCCGGGGCATCCTGCGCCACGCCAGGGTGCTGATTTTGGATGAGCCCACCTCCGCCCTCACCTTCGACGAGGTGAAGAGCCTGTTCAAGGTGACCCGGGATCTGCGGGAAAAGGGCATCGGCATCATTTACATCACCCACCGCCTGGCGGAGGTGTTCGATATCGCCACCCACGTGGCCATCATGCGGGACGGTATGATTACCATCCAGGGCCCGGTGGACAACTTCACCCGGGAGGATCTGGTGAAGGGCCTGCTCCCGCCGGACGCCGCCGATCACACTCAGGCGAAGGGCGCCTCCTCCTCCAAGGTGGACTATTCCGCCCAGCCCGTGCTGGAGCTGGAGGGCTTCAGCGGCTACGGCTTTTCGGACGTGAGCCTGAAGGTGTGGCCGGGGGAGATTCTGGGCGTGGCCGGCGTGGTGGGCGCGGGGCGCACCGAGATGGCCACCACCATCTTCGGCATGGACAAGACGCTGGGGGGCAGGGTGCTCCTCAACGGCAGGGACATCACCGGCAAAAAGACCCGGCAGGTCATCGCGGCGGGGCTGAACTACGTGCCGGAGGACCGGCACCTCAACGGCCTGTTCAAGATCTGCGACGTGACCGCCAACACCACCAGCGCCAGCCTTTTCGGGGGCGCACTGGGCAAAGTGCTCATCAACCGCAGGGCGGAATATGATATCACGGAAAAATACGTGAAAAACTTCCGCACCAAGGTCACCGGCCACGACCAGCTGGCGGGCAGCCTGTCCGGCGGCAACCAGCAGAAGATCGTCATCGGCCGGTCCCTGGCCACCGACCCCGGCGTGGTCATCCTGGATGAGCCCACCCGGGGCATCGACGCCGCCGCCCGGGGCGACGTGTACCACATCATCCACCAGCTCCGGGAGCAGGGGCTGTCCATCCTGCTGATCTCCAGCGACATGGAGGAGCTGGAGGAGCTGGCCGACCGGGTGGTGACCATGTACCAGGGCCGCGTCAACGCCCAGTTCCAGAAGGCGGATATCAACCAGGACAATCTCACGGCCGCCGCCTTTGGCATCGTGAAACAGGAGGCGAAAGAGGCATGAGCGCGGTAAAGAAATTTTTCAAGGCCAGGGAGCTCACCAGCTTCCTGTTCCTGGTGGGCCTGTTTCTCATCGTGGGCCTCATCAACCCAGCTTTCCTGAGCCTGGACAACGTGAGCGCCTGTTTCAACTCCTCTGTGGTGTATACGCTGATCGCCGTGGGCATGGCCTTTGCCATCTTCATCGGCGAGATCGACGTGTCGGTGGGCTCCACCATGGGCCTGTCCGCCGCCGTGGCGGGCACCATGATCCAGAACGGGTCCAACTGGTTCGCCGCCTTCGCCGTGGCCATCCTCATCGGCGTGGTGGTGGGCCTGATCAACGGCTGGGGCGTGGCCGTCATGAAAATCCCCTCCCTCATTTTCACCCTGGGCACCAACGGCATCCTCCGGGGGCTGATGTACTTACAGGTGGGGGTGGAGCAGGTCAACAGCCTGCCCAAGGAGTTCAAGGACATTTCCTCCATGACCCTCATCGGCAGCTTCACCATCTACTACTGCTGCGCGGTGGCCCTCACCGTGGGCATCCACTTTCTGCTCACCCGCACCAAGCGGGGGCGCTGGTTCATCGCCGTGGGCGACAACGCCGGGGGCGCGGAGCTGGTGGGTATTCCCGCCACCCGTACCAAGGTGATGGCCTACCTGATCTGCGGTGTGCTCAGCGCGGCGGCGGGCATCATTTTCGCCAGCCGCATCGGCATCGTCACCTCCCTCAGCGGCAACGGCTACGAGATGAAGGCGGTGGCGGCCTGTGTGCTGGGCGGCATCAGCCTGTCCGGCGGCGTGGGCTCGGTGATCGGCGCGGGCATCGGGGCGGTCATCATGGCCTCCATCAGCTATCTGCTGGTGTTTATGCAGTTTCCCTCCAACTACGACAACGCCATTACCGGCGTGATCCTCATCACCATCGTGGTGCTGGACGCGCTGATGCAGCGCCGGGCGGCGGTGAACAACCGCCACGCCCGTCTGGCCGCCCGCACCTCGGCGGCCCCCGGCGGAAAGGAGGCGGCGGAGCAATGAGCGAGCCCAATGTGAAGCTGGGCGGTCAGGGCGGCCTGCGCCGCCTGTGGAACGGCCCCAATTTCCGCTGGAATCTTTTCCTGCTGATCCTGCTGACTGTTGAGTGCGCCGTGTTCGGCGCGGCGAATGAGAAATTCCTCTCTCTCCCCCGCGTTTTCACCGCCGCCAACGATTTCCTGCCCATCTGCATGATCTCCATCTTTGTCACCTTCGTCATGATTACCGGCGGCATCGACATACAGGTGTCCTCTATCGTGGGTCTGACCTCCATCATCATCGGCGTGGCCTGGCAGGACTTCGGGCTGAACATCTGGGCCGCCGTGGCGGTGGCCGTGGTGGCCGCAGCGTTGTGCGGAGCGCTGTCCGGGTTCTTCATCGCCTACTGCGGGGTCCAGGCCATGGTGGTCACTTTGGGCGGCAGCTTCCTGTATACGGGTCTGGCCCTGCTGGTGTCCAACCTGTCCAGCACCGAGGCATACAAGGGCATCAGCGGCTTCCCCGACAGCTTCAAGGCCCTGACCAAGATCAAGCTGTTCGATTTCATCCCGTTGCAAATCGTCATTTTCCTGGCCATGGTGGTTGCGGCTCACCTGTTGCTCCACCGCACCAAGTACGGCCGGAAGATCTATCTGGTTGGCGTCAATCCCTCCGCGGCGGAGTATTCCGGCGTCAACAGCCGTCTGGTCATTATGTCCACCTACATTCTGTCCGCCGTGTCCGCCGCCGTCGCGGGGATCATCATGACTTCCTATCTGGGCACCGCAAAGTCCGACCTGGGCGGCAGCTTGACCATGAACATCATCACCGCCTGTGTGCTGGGCGGCACCCTGTCCACCGGCGGCAAGGGCTCCGTGCTGGGCACCGCCATGGCCGCGCTGGCCATCGGCCTGCTGCGCTTTGGCATGCCGCTGTGCTTCAAGATTCAGGCCCAGTATCTGGACATCCCCGTGGGCGTCCTGCTGGTGGTGGTGGTCGTGGGCCGGGCCGTGGCCGGAAACCCCAATGTGGCGGCATGGTTCGGCAGGCTGCGCGGCAGGGGAAAAGGGAGCAAGGCCGGCGCCTGACAAGGTATATTCCGGGGCTTTCCGGCCCCTGAATATAAAAACACATATCAATGGAGGTATGAAAAGACATGAAACTGAAAAGACTTGCGGCACTGTTCCTGGCTCTGAGCATGATGTTTGCTCTGGCCGCCTGCGGCGGCAAGCCCGCCGAGGAGTCCAAGGCTCCCGCCGAGGAGTCCAAGGCCGTGGAGGAGAGCAAGGCTCCCGCTGATGAGTCCAAGGCTCCCGAGGGCGGCGACAGCGAGGTCAAGTCCGTGGAGGGCAAGACCGTGGCCTTCATCCCCAAGCTGACCGGCAACGCCTTCTTCGAGGTGGCCAACACCGGCGCCCAGGAGTTCGCCAAGGACTGGGGCATCAACGTTGAGTACATGGGCGACGCCACCGCTTCCGCCGCCGCTCAGGTGGCCGTCATCAACAACGCCGTGGCCCAGGGCGTGGACGCCATCTGCATCTCCACCGTGGACGCCGCCGGCGTGGCCGACGCCCTGAAGGCCGCCATGGACGCGGGCATCGTGGTCTGCACCTGGGACTCCGACGCCGCCGTTTCCGACCGCGCTCTGATGGTCTCCCAGGGCACTCCCGAGGTGCTGGGCCAGATGCTGGTGGACCTGGCCGTCGAGGGCCTGAAGGACCGCGGCGTGGACCCCGAGAAGGACACCGTGAAGTACGCCTGGCACTATTCTCAGGCCACCGTCACCGACCAGAACTCCTGGCAGGTTGAGGGCGAGAAGATCATCAAGGAGAAGTACCCCAACTGGGAGAACGTCCATTCCGACAACTACTACTCCGAGCAGGACGCGGAGAAGTCCGTCACCATCGGCGAGGCCGTGCTGGCTGATAACCCCGACATCGACCTGATTATCTGCAACGACTCCACCGCTCTGCCCGGCCAGCTCCAGGCCGCTGAGAACAAGGGCCTGACCAAGGCCGACGTGACCATCACCGGCTTCGCCACCCCCAACGCCATCAAGCAGTACTGCACCAACGGCACCCTGTACAACTGGGGCCTGTGGGACTGCAAGATCCAGGGCGGCCTGGGCTGCTACGTGGCCGCTTACATCGCCGCTGGTAACGACGTGAAGGTTGGCGACGTGATCAGCGTCCCCGGCATCGGCGACTGTGAGGTCATGCCCAACAACTGCCTGAATCCCGACGACGCCACCGCCGACACCAACAACGGCGTGGTGTTGCTGCCCGAGCGCGCCGTGTTCAACGCGGAGAACATGAACAACTACGACTTCTAATAATAGAAGCCGGCTGTCCCATAACGGGCCGGAAGGGGCCTGTAAACGGGCGGAGCGGGGCTGTTCCCAGCCCCGCTCCGCTCCCAAAAGGGCGCCTGTCACGGCGCTTTTTTGAGAGCGGAGGGGGTTCCCTCCGCCTGACAATTTTACCAACACAAGGAGGATATACTTATGGCTGATTTGGAAGGTCTGAAGGTGTCCAAGGACTACCATGTGGACGTACCCTTTGCCAATCAGAAGGGCTTTTTCCTCAAGGGCATCAACAGCCTGGACTGGGGCATGAAGAAGCACATGGCCAACATTTTCAACCCGGAGAGCGGCAACACCGTCATGTTCGCCTTTGACCACGGCTATTTCATGGGCTCCACCGCCGGGCTGGAGCGGCTGGACCTGCTGCTGCCCCAGCTGGCTCCCTACGTGGACTGCTTCATGGGCACCCGGGGCGCCCTGCGCACCTGCGTTCCCCCTGAGATCGTGAAGAGCGTGGCCCTGCGGGTCACCTCCGGCTCCTCCATGCTCCAGGACGATTTGAGCCACGAGGTGGTGGCGGTGGACATCGAGGACGCTATCCGCATGAACGCCGACTGCATGGCGGTGCAGACCTTCATCGGGGCGGACGGCCAGCTGTCCAGCTTGGACAACCTGAACAAGGTGATCAGCTCCGGTATGCGCTACTCCATCCCCACCATGGGCGTGTGCGCCGTAGGCAAGGACATGGCCCGCACCGACCGCTTCTTCAAACTGGCCACCCGCATCATCGCCGAGATGGGCGTACAGGTGGTCAAGACCTACGACTGCGAGAACTTTG
>CANASS010000005.1 GCA_947364395.1 uncultured bacterium | reverse complement strand
TGCATAATTTTATCCCTCCCAATGGGGAGGGATAAGGGGCCGGGCGTTGCCTGTTTGGGAGCAACCACTTGACAAGCTTGCGCCTATCGATTATAATAAGCATAAAGAGTCCCGTGTTTGTTCCCCCGGGCAAGCGGTTTAGCTCATTCAAGGTTTGGAGTCTATGCAACCGTCACTTGGCAGAGTGGCGGTTGTCTCTTTTTACCCGCACCGTCACAGTCAAACCGTGGACACTGGGCACAAAATGGGGCCCCCGCAAAGCCGCCCTCTGGCTTTGTGGGGAGAGGAGGCGCGGCGAAATGAGCGAGCTTTCGCCAAAGGCGGAAGCGAGGGATATGGAGCATGCGCCGACGAAGTCAACGTTGCATAAGGAGGATACCACATGGCAAGCGCCGAAGCGGTACAATACTATCAGCAGGCCCTGAAGCAGGGGCAGAGAGAATATAAGAACTGCGTCCACCGGGGGCTGAACCCCAACATCCAGGCTCTGGGGGCGGAAAAGCTCCAGCTTTCCCAGATCAAGCTGGGCGTGATGGAGGTGCCCATCTATCTGGTGGTGGGCTCCACGGAGGAGGCGCGGTGTAATTCCTTCTCCCCCAGCTTTTTCCCCCTCATGGGGACGGACACCGAGTTCGCCATGAAGTGGACCCACCTGTGCGCCGCCCAGCTCAGCGAGGGCATCCACGACGCGGTCAAGTGCTACGAGTACCTGGGGCGTTTCTATGTCCAGGAGGGGAATAAGCGGGTGAGCGTTCTGCGCTCCATGGGCTCGGCCACCATCCAGGCGGACGTGATCCGGCTCATGCCGGAGCGTTCGGACGACATCACCACCCAGATTTATATGGAGTTTCTGGACTTTTTCAAGCACAGCCGGTGCTGGGGGGTCCATTTCAGCGACCTGGGGGGATATGCCAAGCTCCAGGCGGCGCTGGGCTTTTCCAAGGACGAGGACTGGCCGGAGGACTTCCAGAAGAAGTTCAGGGCCCGGTATTTCAGCTTCCGGGCCAGCTTCTACCGGCTGGGGGGCGAGAGCCTGGGCCTGACCACCGGGGACGCGCTGCTGCGGTGGCTGGAGTTCTACGACGCCGGGGAATTTTTGTCCGCCATCGGGGAGGGCGAGTACCGAAAGACGCTGACTGCCATCTGGAAGGAGCTGTGCGTCCACGCGGACACCGCGCCCATCGCGGTAAGCCTGGCCCCGATGAGCGAGGGCGAGGAGAAAAAGAGCGTCATGTCCGCCCTGCTGGGCGGGGGAAAGAAGCGGCTGAAGGTGGCGTTCCTGTTCCAGGGGTCCCCCGAGACCAGCGGCTGGGCGGCGGCCCACGACAAGGGCCGGGCCTACCTGGAGGAGACGCTGGGGGACAGCGTCAGCGTCAAGAGCTATTACCACGTGTCCCCCCAGGAGGCGGAGGGCGTCATTGGCGACGCCATCGGCGAGGGGGCGGAGCTCATCTTTACCACCTCGGTGAGCCTCATCGACGCCACCCTGCGCGTGGCGGTGAAATACCCCAAGGTGCGGTTTATGAACTGCTCCATCGACCAGCCCTACGTCAACGTGAAGGCGTATTACTGCCGGGTGTACGAGGCCAAGTTCATCACCGGGGCCATCGCCGGGGCGCTGTGCAAGTCGGGGCGGATCGGCTACGTGGGCAGCTACCCCATTCTGGGCGTGCCCGCCAGCGTCAACGCCTTTGCGCTGGGGGCGGCGCTGACCAACCCGGAGGCACACATTGACCTGCGCTGGCACTGTCTGCCGGGGGACTATATGGCCCAGTTCAAGGCCCAGGGCATCCAGCTGGTCAGCGACCGGGACTATGTGGCCGAGCAGCCCTACGGAGCCCAGGGGCTGGCCTGGCTTCCGCCGGACGGCCCGCTGGTGCAGCTGGCCTCCCCCAGCTGGTACTGGGGGGAATTCTACGTGCGCATTGTCCGGGAGATGCTCCGGGACCCCAAGACCATTCCCCTGGCGGAGGACAGCAGCCGGGCCATCAACTACTGGTGGGGGATGGACAGCGGCGTGGTGGACCTGCGCACCAGCGCCCACCTGCCCGAGGGGTGCCGGGCGCTGGCGGAGATTCTGCGCCAGGGCATCCGGGCGGGGACCATTCACCCCTTCCAGCGGCTGATCCGGGACCAGGGGGGGAATCTGGTCAACGACGGCAGCCGGGACCTGACCATGGAGGAGATTTTAAAAATGGACTGGCTGTGCGACCGCATCGACGGCCGCCTGCCCGCCTTTGACGAGCTGCTTCCGGTATCCAAGGCCACGGTGCGGCGGCTGGGCGTGGACCGGGAGAGCATCCCGCCGGAGGAGGAGAAGAACGCGTGAAGCTGCTGGTGATCTCCGACGCCCCGGACGCGGGGCTGTGGGACTATTTCTCCAAGGATAAGCTTCAGGGGGCGGACGCCATCATCTCCTGCGGGGACCTGCCCGCCTCCTACCTCACCTTTCTGGTGACCATGGCCAACCGGCCTCTGTTCTACGTCCACGGCAACCACGACGTGCGCTATGAAAACCAGCCCCCGGAGGGGTGCGACTGCATCGACGGCCATGTGGTGGAGTTCAAGGGCTACCGCATCCTGGGACTGGGGGGGTCTATGAAGTACAACGAAAGCCCCCACCAGTACAGCGAGCGGCAGATGAAGCGGCGCATTTCCAAGCTGGAGCGCTCCCTGAAAAAGGGGGGCGTGGACATCCTGGTGACCCACTCTCCCGCCCAGGGGCTGGGGGATATGGAGGATGTCTGCCACCGGGGCTTTGCCTGCTTCCGGGAGCTGATGGACAAGTATACGCCCCGGTATCTGATCCACGGACACGTTCACCTGCAATACGCCCCCGATTTCCCCCGAATAAGGGAGTACGGGGACACCACCATCGTGAACGCCTCGGGAAAGTATTTCATCGAGCTGCCGGACAGGCCCCAGGCGGCTCCGCCCGCCGCGGGCTGGAAGGGCTGGATAGAGCGGCGGAGGCGGTGAACAGGGGACTATGGAGGCAGAGTAGCTGGATAAAGCATGATCGGGGCATAGACATGCCCCACTACCGCTATATAGTTCGGCGCTGACCGTCCTTCTCCATGGTACAAAAGGTCCCCGCAGGCCAATGGCCTGCGGGGACTCTTATAGTTATCCAAAGTGTTTATTGCTCCCCGGCCTTCACCGCAGCGGCGGCCTCCTTCTGAATCTCCTCAAAGTTGGACAGCATGGGTTCCACGGCGCTGCCCCGGAACTTGCGCTCCACGTAGTTTCTGGTCACGGCGGCCACCACCGGGGACAGGGCCAGCACGCCCACCAGGTTGGGCAGCATCATCATGCCGTTGAGGGTGTCGGCGATGTCCCAGGCCAGATTTTCCCCCATCACCGCGCCGCCGAAGGTGGCCAGCACAAAGACCGCCTGATACACCTTTGTAATTTTCTCCCCGAACAAAAACTCACAGGCCTTGCTTCCATAGTGGCTCCAGCCCAGGCAGGTGGAGAAGGCGAAGAGCATGACGGAAATGGCCACAAAGGCCGCCCCGGCGAAGCCGAAGTGTATGGAGAACACGGTGCCCACCAGATTAGCGCCGGACAGCTCCGTGCCGTTGTAGGCCGCCGTGGTGAGGCCGGTTTCCAGGTCCACAAGGCCGGAGGACAGCACGGAGAAAGCGGTGAGGGTGCACACGATGATGGTGTCGGCGAACACCTCGAAGATGCCCCACATGCCCTGGCGCACCGGCTCCTTCACGTTGGAGCTGGAGTTGGCCATGACCGAGGAGCCAAGGCCCGCTTCATTGGAGAACACGCCCCGCTTCATGCCCTGCTCGATGGCCAGCTTCATGACGGTGCCCGCGGCGCCGCCGGCGGCGGCCTCCAGGGAGAACGCGCGGCTGAAGATGGCTTTAAATACCGGGCCGGTCATGGATATGTTAAGGCAGAAGATGGCGACGGAGCCGGCAATATACAAAATGACCATGAAGGGGACGATTTTCTCGGTGACGGAGGCGATGCGCTTGAGGCCCCCCAGGATCACCAGACCGGCCAGAATGACGACGGCAAGGCCGGTGACCCAGGTGGGAACGCCGAACACCGACTTCATATTGCCGGAGATGGAGTTGATCTGGGTCATGTTTCCGATGCCGAAGGAGGCCAGGAAGCACAGCGCGGAGAACAGCACCGCCAGCGCCAAGCCCAGGGTCTTGCAGCCCTTTTTGGACCCCAGGCCGTCCCGGAGGTAGTACATGGCTCCACCGGACCACTCCCCGGCGGAGTTTTTCCGGCGGTAGAAGATGCCCAGCACGTTTTCCGCGTAGCTGGTCATCATGCCGAAAAAGGCAATGAGCCACATCCAGAACACGGCCCCGGGACCGCCCGCCATGATGGCCCCCGCCACCCCCACGATGTTGCCCGTGCCCACGGTGGCCGCCAGGGCGGTGCACAGGGATTGGAACTGGGAGATGGATTGGTCCTGGGTGTGGCCGGACACCTCCTTGTGGAAGATGGAGCCGATGGTCTGCTTCATCCAGTGGCCGAAATGGCTGATCTGGAAAAATTTTGTGCGGCAGGTCATGAACACGCCCACAAAGGCCAGCAGGATCAGGGCGGGCCAGCCCCAGACGATGTTGTTGAGGAACTTATTGATGCTGGCGATGGCATCGAGCGGCGTAAGCTGCCCGACCGGGTCCGCCGCCAGCGCCAGCGCGGGCAGGTTGCGGAAAAGTTCAAACACGGGAATCCCCCTCTTTTCTCAAAGATACTCTAACGCAGTATATAATAAAAGTGCTGAAAGTGCAAGAAAAAACGGACAGTTTTCACTTTGAAAAGCTCGGTTTCCAGAAAACTCCAAACACCAGGAGAATAACGGCGCAGAATTGCTGGAACAGGCAAGTGAATCTCCCGCAAAATTCAAGCGCGCCCGGGAAGAGGACGGCATGCCCCTTCCCGGGCGGCGGTTTTTACTGCCCCAGCAGTTCTTTTAAAATGGCGTTCACGCGCTTGGGATTGGCCCTGCCCTTCAGCTCACCCATGACCCGGCCAACCAGAAAGCCGAAGGCCTTTTCTTTGCCGCCCCTGTAGTCGGCGGCGGATTGGGGATTGGCGGCCAGCACCTTGGCGCAGATCTCCCGCACCAGACCGTCGTCGTTAACCTGCTCCAGGCCGTGGGTTTTGACGTAGGCGTCCACGTCGGCGTCTGTGTCGAAAACGGCCTCAAACACCTTGACGGCGGTGTTGCGGTTCAGCGCTCCCTCCCCCACCAGGGCGATGAGCCGGGCCAGGGTGGGAGGTGTGAGCTTCATGGCCTTGGGTTCCAGTCCCCGGGCGGACAGCGCCCCCAGCACCTCCCCCATGATCCAGTTGGCCCCCTGCTTGGGAGGCGTGCCCAGGGCCGTCAGCCCCTCAAAGAAGGCCGCCAGGGCGCTGTCGGAGGTAATCATCCGGCAGTCGTACTCCGGAAGGCCGAATTGGGCCTGATAGCGCTTCCGCTTGGCCTCCGCCAGCTCGGGCTGGGCGGCGCGCAGGCTCTCCAGGTACTCTTCCGACAGCTCGATGGGGGGAATGTCCGGCTCGGGGAAGTAGCGGTAGTCCTGGGCGTTCTCCTTGGAGCGCATGGCGTAGGAGGCGTCCTTGTTCTCGTCCCAGCGGCGGGTCTCCTGGACCACTTGCTTTCCCTCCTGGATGAGCTCGATCTGCCGTCCGGCCTCATAGTCCACGGCCCGGGCGATGGCCTTGAAGGAGCTGAGATTCTTCATCTCCGTCCGGGTGCCCAGCGTCCGGCTGCCCAGGGGCCGGACGGACAGGTTCACGTCGCACCGCAGGGAGCCCTCCTGCATCTTGCAGTCGGACACCCCCAGATACGCCAACGTCTCCTTCAGCTTTTCCAGGTAGGCGATCACCTCGTCCGCCGAGCGGAAATCAGGCTCAGTGACGATCTCGATGAGGGGCACCCCGCAGCGGTTGTAGTCCGCCCTGGTCTGGTCGGCCCAGGGGTCGTGGACCAGCTTGCCCGCGTCCTCCTCCATGTGGAGCTCGTGGATGCGGATAGTCTTGTCTCCGGCGTCCGTATGGATGGACACCGCCCCGTCCCGGGCGATGGGCAGGTAGAGCTGGGAAATCTGGTACGCCTTGGGCAGGTCGGGGTAAAAGTAGTTTTTGCGGTCGAACCTGCTGTACCGGGTGATGGAGCAGTTCAGGGCCAGTCCGGCCTTGACGGCGAACTCCAGCACTTTTTTGTTCAGCACGGGCAGGGTCCCCGGCATCCCGGTGCACACCGGGCAGCAGTGGGTGTTGGGGTCCCCTCCGAATTCGGTGGTGCAGGAGCAGAATATCTTGGTTCTGGTGGCCAGCTCCACGTGGGTCTCCAGGCCGATCACGGTTTCCCAGGTCATGCCGCATACCTCCCTTCTGTGTTCGCCATTTCCCCCTGACGGGGGGAATGGGTGCGGACAAGGCCGATGATGGTCCCCCAGGTCATGCCAAGTCCCCTCCTTTCGGGGCGCGCTTGTGATAGCCGGTGTCCTGCTGGAACGCGTGGGCGGCGTTGAGCAGCCTGCCCTCCCCGAAGTGGGGGCCGACGAGCTGGGCCCCGATGGGCAGGCCCTTGGAGTCGAACCCGCAGGGCATGGACAGCCCCGGCAGGCCCGCCAGGTTGACGGACACGGTATAGACATCGCTGAGATACATTTGCAGGGGGTCGGACAGGCTCTCGCCCAGCCTGGGCGCGGTGGCGGGGGCCACGGGGGTCAGAAGCAGGCCGCACCGCTGGAACGCCTGGTCAAAGGCTTCCTTGACCACGGCCTTCACCTGGAGCGCTTTTTTGTAGTAGGCGTCATAATACCCGGAGGACAGCACGAAGGTCCCCAGCAGGATGCGCCGCTTCACCTCCGCGCCGAAACCCTGGGTGCGGGTTTTGCGGTACAGGTCCGTCAACCCATCGTACTCCGCCGCCCGCCAGCCGTATTTCACCCCGTCAAACCGGGACAGGTTGGAGGAGGCCTCGGCGGCGGCAATGATATAATAGGCGGGGACCACGTACTCCATCACCGGGAAGGACAGCTCTACGATCTCCGCGCCCCGGTCTTTCAGCACACAGGCCGCGGCCAGCACGGCGGCTTTTACCTCTCCGTCCAAGCCCTCCCCATAGCAGTCCACGGGCAGGCCGATTTTCATCCCCCGGATATCGCCGCTCAGCTCCGCCAGCAGACAGCCGTACCTGCCGTCCAGGCTGGTGCCGTCCCTGGGGTCCCGGCCCATGAGGGCGTCCAGCACGGCGGCGCAGTCCGCCGCGTCCCGGCACAGGGGGCCGATCTGGTCCAGAGAGGAGGCGTAGGCGATGAGCCCGTACCGGGACACGGCGCCGTAGGTGGGCTTCATGCCGGTGACACCGCAGTAGGAGGCGGGCTGGCGGATAGACCCGCCGGTGTCCGAGCCCACGGCGTACCAGCCCATACCCGCCGCCACAGCCGCCGCCGCGCCGCCGGAGGACCCCCCTGGGACCCGCTCCAGGTCCCAGGGGTTGCGGACCGGGCCGTAGAAGGAGGTCTCCGAGGTGGAGCCCATGGCGAACTCGTCCATGTTCAGCTTGCCCAGGGACACCGCCCCCGCCCGCTCCAGCCGCTCTGCCGCCGTGGCATCATAGGGGGGCGCAAAATTCCCCAAAATTTTGGAGGCGCAGGTGGTTCTGATCCCCTTGGTGCAGATATTGTCCTTGAGGGCCATGGGCACGCCGTAGAGGGGGCTTTCGGCGTCCCTGACCCCGGCATGTAATTTTTCCGCCCGGTCCAGCGCCCGCCGGCCGGTGACGGTGATAAAGGCGTTCAGTTTGTCATCCTGGGTGGAAATCTGGTCCAGCGCCGCCTGGACGGCCTCTTTGACGGACACCTCTCCCCCTTTGATGGCCGCGCCCAGTTCCAGGGCGGTCAAATCTCTCAATGTCATAGTCTGTTCTCCCCATCTTTCAATTGCTTTCGCTGTCCTGTGAAAACCGTCTGATGTCCGCCGCGTTGGCGGCAAATCGAAGTTCTTTTTTAACACAAGGAAGTTATTCCACAGCCTTGGGCACCAAGAAGGCTTCCTTGTCCCCTGCGGGCGAACCGGCCAGCAGCGCCGCCCGGTCCTGGGACGGGGACACCTGGTCCTCCCGCAGTACGTTTTTCACCGGGAACACGTGGCTCATGGGCTCCACGCCGGTGGTGTCCAGCTTGTTCAGCACGTCCATATAGGCGATGATCTGCTCCAATTGGGCGGTCATGGCCTGCTTTTCGCCGGCCTGGAGCTCCAACCGGGACAACTCCGCGATATAGTCCACCATATCCATGCCGATGTTCATGAGAATCTCTCCTTATCAATTAGAAGTTTGCCGCCAGGGCGGCATGTGGGATGACCTGCACGACAGTAAGGGTCTAAAAGTTCTTTTTGCCTGCTCTAACAGACATATAAAGGTTTGTTGCCGGCGCAGCACGAGGGATAACCTGTACGATGGTAACGGTCTAAAAGTTCTTTTTGCCTGCTTTAGCAGACACATCAAAGGTAAGTTGCCGACGCATCATGTGGGATAACCTGCACGGAGGTAACGGTTTAAAAGTTCTTTTGCCTGCTCTAACAGACATATAAAGGTAAGTTGCCGACGCATCATGTGGGATAACCTGCACGGAGGTAACGGTTTAAAAGTTCTTTTTGCCTACTTTTTCTTACAAGAAAAAGTAGGTCAGGGCACCATACGGGTGCGGTCCCGGGGGAAGAGGCTGGCATAGCGAATGTTGTCCAGCCCGCACAGCTGCATGGTCAGCCGCTCCAGGCCAATGCCCAGCCCGCCATGGGGAGGCATGCCGTGCCTGTGGATCATAAGATAACTTTCAAATTCCGCCGGGTCCATGCCCCGGGCCTCCATCTTGGCCGTCTGGGCTGCCCAGCTGTGAATCCGCTGGCCCCCGGTGGTCACCTCCAGCCCCCGGAACAGCAGGTCGAAAGACAGGGTGTACCTGGCGTCGTCTGGGTCGTCCATGGCGTAGAAGGGCCGCTTTTTTGACGGGTAGTGGGTGACGAACACAAAATCGCTGTCCAGCTCCTCCTTGACGTACTGCCCAATGCGGGCCTCCTCCTCCGGCTCCAGGTCGTAGGGGTCCCGGATCTGACAGCCGTACTTTTCCGCCGCCAGCCGCTTTGCGGCGTCAAACCGCAGGCAGGGGATCTGGTCCATAGCGGGAAGCTCCACGCCCAGCAGGTCCAGCTCCAGGCGGTACTCCCGGGCCAGCAGCGCCATGGCATGGCGGAGATATCCCGCCTCCATCTCAATGATGTCGTAGAAGGAATCAATATACCCCATCTCGAAGTCCAGCCCGGTGTACTCGTTAAGATGCCGGGGGGTGGCGTGCTTCTCCGCCCGGAACACGGGGCCCACCTCAAAGACCCGATGGAACACCCCTGCCATAGTCTGCTTGTAGAGCTGGGGGGACTGGGTCAGACAGGCTTTTTTGCCGAAATAGTCCAGCTTGAAGATGTTTGAGCCCCCTTCCGCCCCGGCGTGGACGATTTTAGGGGTGTGGATCTCGGTGAACCCCTCCCCGGTGAGGTAATCCCGGAAGGCCCGAACCAACCCCTCCTGAATTTTGAACACTGCCCGCTCCCTGGGATGGCGGAGGACGACGGGCCGCAAGGGAAGCTCGGTGTCCAGATGGAGGTCCAGCCTTCTTTTGCCCAGGGACACGGGCATGGGGGCGGCGGGCCGGGACAGCACGGCGACGGACTCCACGGCGATCTCAAACCCGCCGGGGGCCCGGGGCTCCCCCCGGACGGTGCCGGACAGCTCCACGCAGCATTCCTCCCGCAGTCCCTGGGGCAGCGCGCCCGGCGGGCACACGCACTGTACCGCTCCCCGGGCCAGCCGCAGGGTGAGGAAGGTCACGCCCCCCATGTCCCGCAGGGCGTGGACCGCGCCGCGAAGGGAGACCGGGCGGTTATTCAGCCCGCCCTCCGCGATATCCTGATAAGTGGCCGGCTTTTTGCTTTCGCCTGTGACGAACTTCATAACCATTCAGCTCCTTTTTGTTTTGGATGTTCCCCAGCGGGGAGATTTGTATATAAAAATCCCGGACTGTACAAAAGTACAGTCCGGGACGGAACAATCAAATCATTCCGCGGTACCACCCGCGTTGCCCCTCCAGCAAGGGACCTCTCTCGAGCCCCGGTAACGTGGGGAGGACGGGCGGCCCTACGCCCCCGTCCTGGGGGTTCGAACCACCGGCTCGGAAGTGTTGCGCCATCTCGTCTTTCCGGGGCGGGCTTTCAGTCGGTGGCCCGCGTTCTCTGTCGGACGCCGTGAGGGGCGGTCTTCGTCGATGCCTTTGCAATCTTCGCTTGTTGAGGGAATCATACACTCATTTTACCCCATTGTCAACTAAAAATTTTCTGGCCGTGGGGAAAAAACTATGGTACAATGTTCTAAAACCGGAAGGACAGGAGGGATGGACCCATGCCAAACTGGGAAGAATTACACCGCCGCTGTATGGGCTGCCAGAAGTGCGCCCTGGCGGACACCCGCACCAACGTGGTGTTCGGAAAGGGGCCGAAGGACGCCCGGGTCATGTTCATCGGCGAGGGTCCCGGCGAAAACGAAGACCTCCAGGGGGAGCCCTTTGTGGGCCGGGGCGGACAGCTGCTGGACGAGATGCTGTCCCTTGTGGGGCTGAGCCGGGAGAAGAATTTTTACATCACCAACATCGTCAAATGCCGCCCGCCCAGAAACCGGGACCCGCTGAACACCGAGCAGGACGCCTGCATCGGCTATCTCTGGGACCAGATGGAGCTGATCCACCCCCGGATCGTGGTGTGCCTGGGGCGTATTGCCGCCATGCGGCTCATCAAGCCCGACTACCGCATCACCAAGGAGCACGGCCAGTGGACGGAGAAGGGCGGGGTGTTTTACACCGCCATCTACCACCCCGCCGCCCTCCTTCGGGACCCGACGAAAAAACCGGATACCTTTGTGGACCTGCGGGCCATCCGGGCCAAGATCCGGGAGATCTGCCCGGAGGTCTACCAGTAACACGGGCCCTCCTTTTTTCTGTGAAAAGAAAAAAGGAGGCGAAAAAAGAAACTTTTGCTCGTTACCGACGTGCGTTCTGAATCAAAACACCGCGTCGGCCACGCAGCAGGGCAATATCATAGCCAAAAAAGATATTTTATGTTTGAATAACCTGTTTGGCTGATTGCCGTGCGCAAATTGTTCGGTTACCACCCGTTTTCGTGGCGGACTAAAAGTTCTTTTTGGTGCTTTTTTACAGGAAAAAGGAACTCAAGAGAACGCGGGCTCCTCGCCGCCGTCCAGCAGGTTCATCACCGATATCTCAAAGGCTGTGCGCTCCACCTGCTCCCCGTCGATGAGCTTATGATACCGGCGGCTTTGGAGCCGCCCCTCCAGCCGCAGGGTGTCCCCCACGTCCAGCCCGCCGCAGTGGGCGGCCAGGGAGCCCCAGGCGATGCAGGGTAAGTAGTCCGCCCGGCCATAGGAGCGGTTAACGGCCAGCAGGAGGTCGCAGATCTCCCGGCCCAGGGGGGTGCGCCGGGCGGTGGGCCGGCGGCACAGGGTGCCGGCCAGCACCAGGCGGTTTTCCCCCTCTTCCGGCTGGGCGGGCTGGGCGGAGCGCACCAGCACGGTAATGACCAGCTTGCTCCCCGTCCCCGTGCGGTTGTTGTAGGAGCGCACCTCCCCCTGGACGGACACCCAGCGCCCCGGCGTCCACAGCTCCGGGTCCGGGCTGGCCGTCACCAGGTTCAGGATGTCGTCCGTGCCGGACAGCCGGGGCACCCGCAGGGGAACCAGGTAGTAGTCCACGCCGTGGTTCTGGTGGGAGCGGACGGGGGCCTCCGCCGTCTGTCCCCGCAGGATGATTTTGTTTTCCCCTCGATATTCTTCCATCGGTATCACACTCCGTCGTCAAATCTTCACCCTGCCTGACTATATGACGGCGGCGCGCCGGGTATGCCCGGTTTTTCCGGGCCCCCGCCGGAAGGGCGGACGGAACGGGTACAGAATGAGGGAACAGCGCCAAGTATGACCATTGACAATTGGGCCGGGTATCGTATAATATAAGACGAGTATGCGCGGCGGCGCGCCGCCTGATGGACTACCAGCCGAAGGAGGGCTTTAGCATGGAACTGGAACTGACGCGAAAGCAGCTGCGGCGTCTGTTGGACATGGTGTACATCGGCAACTGGATCTTGAACTCCACCCGGGGCGAGGACCGTTTCAAGGACTACGACGAGGTGGAGGGCCTGCTCTTCGCCAAGGCGGCCCAAGAGGGTATGCCCAGTCTGGCCGAGACCTATCAGGGAGAGGTTATCCCCTCCCGGGCTTTCGCCGAGGGGGGCATCCACGAGGCCATCATGGAGTATGAGAACAACGTGTTTTTTGAGATATTGGCGGAGGACCTGGCCCGGCGGGATATGGACGACGTACCCATTGACGAGACCAACTACGACGAGCTGACCCAGCGCATCGACGCCTATATCGACGAGTTCGAGGCCCACGGCACGGACAATATCACCGTGGACTGCTGAGCGGCAAAAAAGGGCCTGTATTCCCGGCCAAAGGCTGGGATACGGGCCCGTTTATTCCATAGAAAGGCGGAATATCATGGTGAAAAAGGCTGTGAACGCCATATTTGTGGGCGGGATTGTCCTGCTCCTGCTGGCGGGGCTGGCGCGGACGGCGCTCTTCCCCAAGGAGGTCAACGCCTACGAAAACCGCTACGCGGAGAAAATCAGCCCCCTCACCCTGGAGGGCTGGCTGGACGGCTCCTTCCAGGACAGCGTGGACAAGGCCCTGGCCGACCAGGTGCAGCTGGCCCAGGTGTACAAGCGGGCGTATAACTTCACCTCCTCCCGCTATCTGAAGGCGGCGGCGGACCCCCTCCTGCCCCTGTGCCGCGGGCGGTATGTGAATTATGTGGACACGCTGCTGTTCGACGGGTATATCGCCTATCCGCCCCGGGTCCTGGCGGACATGACGGAGAGGCTGGCGGCCAAGGCGGACAACTATAACGAATATTTTTCCGCCCACCCCCAGCTGGATTTTTACGTCTACTACATCGAAAAGGACACTGACATCAACTTTGAGACGGGGGAGAAAATCCCCGCCTGCCAGTACCTCTTTGACCGCCTGGACCTGCCCCGGGACCGGCTGGGGAAATTCGCGGTGGACAGCTTTGACCAGTTCAGCGGCTGGTTCTACCGCACCGACCACCACTGGAACCTGGACGGCTCCTACCTGGCCTACACCCGGCTGCTGGATCTGCTGGGGGTGGAGGACGCCCTCCTGACGCCCGCCGGGGAGGCCCGGACGCTGGGGACCTTTTCCGGCTCCAAGGCCTCCGGGGCGGCGGCCGCCTTTGAGGAGCCCTTTTCCGCCTATCCCTTCGACTTCCCGGACATGGAGGTCACGGTGAACGGCATCCCCGGCAGCTACGGCAATCAGGAGGGGTTTTTCGCCGGAACGGGGGACGAGCCCTCCTACGGCGGGTTCTACGGCTGGGACGCCGGAGAGGTAACCTTTTCCACCGGCAGGGCGGACCGGGAAAACCTGCTGATTTTGGGGGAGTCCTATGACAACGCGGTGGTCCGGCTGCTGTCCACCCACTTTAACCGCACATACGCCGTGGATCTGCGGTACTACGAGGCGTACATGGGGGAGCCCTTCTCCTTCTCGGACTACGTGGAGGCCCACGGCATCACTCAGGTGCTGCTCATCGGCAACATCGACTACTATCTCATGGACGAGTTCCGTCTGGAGGGCTGAGCATGGTATTCAGCACCCTTCCCTTTGTCTACGCTTTTTTCCCGGTGGTGTTTTTGCTGTACTTCGCCTGGAGCAACCGAATCTGGCGCAACGCGGTGCTGCTGGCGGCGTCCCTGGTGTTCTACGCCTGGGGGGAGCCCCGGCTGCTGGCGGTCATGCTGCTGGCTGCCCTGGAGGCCTACGGGGGCGGCCTGCTGATGGAGCGTTGGAAGGACGACACCAGGCGCAAAAAGGCCGTCTTTTTAGTCGCCGTGGCGTTGCTGGCGGCGAACCTGTTTGTGTTCAAATACCTGAACTTTGCGGCGGACAACCTGAGCCTGCTGCTGGGGGTCCGGCTGGACCTGCCCGAGATCGCCCTGCCCATCGGCATCAGCTTCTACACTTTCCAGATTCTGTCCTATGTCATCGACCTGTACCGGGGAAAGGTGGCGGTTCAGCGCAGCTATTTCTACCTGCTGCTGTACGTCAGCTTTTTCCCTCAGCTCATTGCCGGGCCCATCGTCCGCTACCAGACGGTGGAACACGAAATCCGGGAGCGCCGGGAGAGCCTGGACGGCGCGGCGGCGGGGATGCGCCGGTTCATCCAGGGGCTGGCGAAAAAGGCCGTCATGGCCAACGCCGCGGGGGCGCTGGCGGAGACCATCTACGGCGGGGACCCGGCCCTGTACGGCACCGCCATGTATTGGGCGGCGGCGGTGGCCTACACCCTGCAAATTTACTTCGACTTTTCCGGCTACAGCGACATGGCCATCGGCCTGGGGCGGATTTTCGGCTTCCACTTCCTGGAGAACTTTGACCACCCCTACGCCTCCACCTCCATCACCGAATTCTGGCGGCGGTGGCATATCTCCTTGTCCACCTGGTTCCGGGACTACATCTACATCCCCCTGGGGGGCAACCGGGTGGGCAAACCCCGCTGGATGCTGAACATCTTCATCGTGTGGGGGCTGACAGGCTTCTGGCACGGGGCCCAGTGGAATTTCCTGCTGTGGGGGCTGTACTATGCCGTGCTGCTGCTGGCGGAAAAGCTGTGGCTGCAAAAGTGGCTGGACAAGCTGCCGAAATTTGCGGGCTGGGCCTACGCCATGTTTTTTGTGGTGGTGGGCTGGGTGCTGTTCAACCTCACCGATTTCTCCCGCCTCCTGGCGGCCCTGGGGCAGATGTTCACCTACCACCCCACCGACTGGGTGGGGATGGCGGCGGCGGACATGTCTGTGCTGTACGGGCTGTTCTTCCTCCCCCTGGGGCTGGTGTGGATGCTGCCCATGCCCCAAAAGTTCCGGCTGAGCGGTTATGATTCCCCTGCGGCCTTGGCGGCAAACAACCTGCTCCACCTGGTCCTGGCCGGGGTGTGCGTGGTGGCCATCATCAGCTCCAAATACAATCCGTTTATTTATTTCCGGTTTTAACTGGAGGTTGACCATGATTTTTGAGTTTGGTCCCTACCGCGTCGATGTGGACGTGGAGCGCACCCGTCAATGGTACAAAACCGAGCCCACCGCCAACCAGTGCTGCGACTGCGACGGCTGCATAAATTTTGAACGGGCGGCGGACCTGTTCCCAGAGCGCGTCAAATCCTTTTTCACCGCCCTGGGCGCGGACGCGAAAAAGCCCATTGAGGTCTTTGTGAACCACACGAATAAGGACGGCACTCTGTTTTATGGCGGCTGGTATCACCTGTGCGGCACGCTGTTATCGGAGGGAGAAGAGCTTTGGCAAGTGACGGAGGGGGAACCCTTTGGCCCGCGCGGCTTTCAAATCTTTTTCAAAGGAGACCTGGACTGTGTCCAGGAAAACTGTCCCCGGCCTGTCGTGCAGATGGAGATAAATGCCGACATCCCCTGGGTGCTGGAAAAGGAAAACACCTACGAGAGAGAACGGGATTAAAAGCAAGAGGACGAAAGCAAACCGCTTTCGTCCTCCTTTTTACTTCTTTTTCTTCTTGGAGAAGAAGTCCTTCACCGGCGTGGCCGGGGCGGGGCTCCCCTCTCCCATGGCCTGGGCATAGGCCGTCAGGGCGTCCTTCTGCTGGCTGGTCAGGTTGGTGGGCACCTGCACCTGGACGGTGACGTACTGGTCCCCCCGGCCCCGGCCGTTGATGCTGGGGGCGCCCTTGCCCCGCAGGCGGAACACGGTGCCCGGCTGGGTCCCGGCGGGCAGGTCGTACTTCACCTTGCCGTCGATGGTGTCGATCTCCAGCTCCGCCCCCAGGGCCGCCTGGGTGAAGCTCACGTTCCGCTGGGAATACAGGTCGTTTCCGTCCCGCTCGAACCGGGGGTCGGGGATCACCGCCACATTCACCAGCAGGTCCCCGGCGGGCCCGCCGTTGTCGCCGCCGTTGCCCTGGCCCCGCATGGAGATGGTCTGACCGTCGTAGATGCCTGCGGGTATGCGGACCTTGATCTTCCGCTGGCGGCGGATCTGGCCGCTGCCCCGGCAGGAGGAGCAGGGCTGGTGGATGATCTTGCCCGTGCCCCGGCACTTGGAGCAGGGCGCGGTGGTGGAGAAGGCGAAGCTGCCGCCGCCGCGCTGTATGCGGATCTGGCCGGAGCCCCGGCAGTCGGGGCACACCTCGGCGGTGGTGCCGGGGGCGCAGCCGGAGCCCCGGCAGTCCTCGCAGGTCTCCATCCGGGGCACGTTGAGCTCCTTTTCACAGCCGCTCATGGCCTCGGCGAATTTGATGGTGAGGCTGGCCCGGACGGAGGCTCCCCGCTTGGGGGCGGTGGGGTCGGCCTGACGCTGGCCGCCGAAGCCGCCGAACCCCCCGCCGAAGAAGGACCCAAAGATGTCCCCCAGATCTATGTCTCCCATATCAAAACCGCCGCCGAAGCCCCCCGCGCCGAAATTGGGGTCCACCCCGGCGTGGCCGAACTGGTCATACTTGGCCCGCTTGTCCTTGTCGGACAGCACCTCGTAGGCCTCGTTGACCTCCTTGAACTTGGCCTCGGCGTCCTTGTTGCCGGGGTTCATGTCCGGGTGGTACTGCTTGGCCAGCTTGCGGTATGCCTTTTTCAGCTCATCGTCGGAGGCGGACTTGGGCACGCCCAGCACTTCATAGTAATCTCGTTTTTGATCTGCCATATATGGAATCACCTCTTGACAGGGAAACGGCGGGGCAGTTTGCCCCGCTGCCGCCCGTTGTTAGGTTTGCGCACTGTCACGCCGCGAAGGGGCCGGGACGTTCGGACATTTTCTCTCGGTCCCGGCTGGCGCTGTGTGCCGCCGGCACACAGCGCCCCTCGCTGCCCGCTTCTCCGCGCTTCTTATTTGTCGTCGTCAACGACCTCATAGTCCGCGTCCACCACGTTGTCGCCGCCGCCCTGGGGCTGCTGGCCGCCCATGTCGGGGCCGGGACCGGCCTGACCGCCCGCCTGAGCGTACAGCTTTTCGCTGACGGCGTAGAAGGCCTTGGTCAGCTCCTCGGTGGCGTCCTTGATGGCCTGGGTGTCATTGCCCTTCAGGGTCTCCTTCAGCTTCTCCAGGGGGCCCTGGACGCTGGCCTTGTCACCGGCGTCCAGCTTGTCGCCCATCTCGTCCAAGGTCTTTTCGGTCTGGTACACCATCTGGTCGGCCTGATTCCGGGTGTCCACCTCTTCCTTGCGCTTGGCGTCCTCGGCGGCGAACTGCTCCGCCTCCCGGACGGCCTTGTCCACGTCCTCCTTGGACATGTTGGTGGAGGAGGTGATGGTGATGTGCTGCTCGGTGCCGGTGCCCAGGTCCTTGGCGGACACGTTGACGATGCCGTTGGCGTCGATGTCAAAGGTGACCTCGATCTGGGGCACGCCCCGGCGGGCGGGGGCGATGCCGTCCAGGTGGAACCGGCCCAGGGTCTTGTTGTACTGGGCCATCTCCCGCTCGCCCTGGAGCACGTGGACCTCCACAGAGGTCTGGTTGTCCGCGGCGGTGGTGAAGGTCTGGGACTTCTTGGCGGGAATGGTGGTGTTGCGCTCGATGAGCTTGGTCATCACGCCGCCCATGGTCTCAATGCCCAGGGACAGGGGGGTCACGTCCAGCAGCAGCAGGCCCTTGGTGTCGCCGGTGAACACGCCGCCCTGGAGGGCCGCGCCCATGGCCACGCACTCGTCGGGGTTGATGCCCTTGAAGCCCTCTTTGCCGGTGAGCCGCTTCACCATGTCCTGGACGGCGGGAATCCGGCTGGAGCCGCCCACCATCAGCACCTTCTGGATGTCATTGCCGGACAGGCCCGCGTCGCTCATGGCCTGGCGCACAGGACCGGCGGTGGCGTCCACCAGATGGGAGGTGAGCTGGTCGAACTTGGCCCGGGACAGGGACAGGTCCAGATGCTTGGGGCCGGTGGCGTCGGCGGTGATATAGGGCAGGTTGATGGTGGTGGAGGTGACGCCGGACAGCTCGATCTTGGCCTTTTCGGCGGCCTCTTTCAGCCGCTGCATAGCCACCTTGTCGCCGGTGAGGTCAATGCCCTCCGTCTTTTTGAACTCGGCGGCCATCCAGTCCATGACACACTTGTCAAAGTCGTCGCCGCCCAGGCGGTTGTTGCCCGCGGTGGCCAGCACCTCGATGACGCCGTCGCCCACCTCCAGCACGGACACGTCGAAGGTGCCGCCGCCCAGGTCGTACACCATGATCTTCTGGTCGGACTCCTTGTCCACGCCGTAGGCCAGGGCGGCGGCGGTGGGCTCGTTGATGATGCGCTTGACCTCCATGCCGGCGATCTTGCCAGCGTCCTTGGTGGCCTGACGCTGGGCGTCGGTGAAGTAGGCGGGGACGGTGATGACGGCCTCGGTGATGGTCTGGCCCAGGTAGGCCTCGGCGTCCGCCTTCAGCTTCTGGAGGACCATGGCGGAGATCTCCTGGGGGGTGTAGTTCTTGCCGTCGATGGGCACACGGTAATCGGAACCCATTTCACGCTTGATGGAGGCGATGGTGCGGTCGGGGTTGGTGATGGCCTGACGCTTGGCCACCTGGCCCACCATGCGCTCGCCGTCCTTGGAGAAGGCCACCACGGACGGGGTGGTGCGGTTGCCCTCGGCGTTGGGGATGACCACGGCCTCGCCGCCCTCCATGACGGAGACGCAGCTGTTGGTCGTGCCTAAGTCGATACCGATGATCTTGCTCATAGTGATTTCCTCCTGTTATATGAAAGTATATTTTTAACAATGTGAAATATTGAGAACTGCTTTGTTGGCACGCTGTGAAGCGGCCAGGACGCTCGGTCGCTTTCGCTGCGGCTCAGACAAAACCCGGTCCCACGCTGTGGGTCCTGGGCTTTTGCCTTCGCTCCGCTCCAAGCTCCCTCACTGTCCGCTTCTCCGCGCTTCTCAATTGGCCACCTTCACCATGGAGAACCGGATCACCTTGTCCCCGCAGATAAAGCCCTGCTGGAACACCTCCACAATGGTGCTCTCTCCGGCCTCCCCGTCGTCACAGTGCATCACGGCGTTGTGCCGGTTGGGGTCGAAGGTCTCGCCCAGGGCGGGGATCATCTCCACTCCCAGGCCGGTGAGGGCGTCCTGGAGGCCCTTCATGGTCATCTCCACGCCCTTTTTGTAGGCCTCGTCGGCGGTCTCCTGCTTGAGGGCCCGCTCCAGGTTGTCGTACACCGGGAGGAAGGCCGCCACAGTCTGGGCTTTGGCCTCGGACCAAGCGTTTTCCTTCTCCTTGGCGGTGCGCTTGCGGTAGTTGTCGTACTCCGCCGCCAGGCGCAGGTATTTATCCGCCGCCTCGGCCAGCAGCTGGCCCTGGTCCTTTTGGGGCTCCTCCTCCTGGATCGCGTCTCCGCCCTCTCCGGGGGTCTCGGCGGTTCCGGCCTCCGCCTCCTGCTCCGGGGCGGGCCCGTTGAGGTCCTGCTCCTCCTCGGGGATGGGATTCTCCTTTTTCTGATCCTTTGCCATGGGGCTTTATTCCTCCTTTTCCGGGGCGCTGGGGGGCAGTTCCGGCTGTCCGAACAGCTTGGACAGCCCATCCGCCACATAGGACAGCTTGGCGGCCACCTTGGCGTAATCCATCCGGGTGGGACCCACCACGCCGATGACCCCCCTCATGCCGTCCCCGATGTCGTAGCTTGCCAGCACCACGCTGGTGTCCTTCAGTTCGTCGGCCACGTTTTCCGGGCCAATCAGGATTTTTGTGTCGTCCCCGTCCAGGGCGGGCAGGGCCAGCGCCTGGGTCAGGGAGCGGTCCTCTGACAGGTAGCTCATCAGCTTCTGGGCCTTGCCCACGTCCTGATACTCGGGGTGGTCCAGGATGTGGCTGGTTCCAGCGGTGTACACCGCGCCGCTCTCCAGGGTGTCCAGCACCTCCATGGCGAAGGACACCACCAGGGAGATGAGCCCGTAGGAGCTGCCCGCCGCGTGCTCCGCCACCCGCATCAGCTCCGGGGTGAGCTGGTCCAGGGTCTTGCCCACGAAGGCGGTGTTCAAAAGGGTGGTGAGCAGCTGCAACTGGGGCTCGGACAGCTCGGCGGGGAGGCGGAACAGCTTGTTTTTCACCACGCTGGAGTCCGTCATCACCACGGCGATGAAGGAGGCGGAGTCCACCAGAATCAGGTCGAACCGCCGGATGGTGAGCCGCCGCGCCCCCTCGGTGAGGGCAAAAGCGGGGTAGTTGGTGAGCTGGGACACCATCCGTCCCGCCTGGTCGATGACCTTATCCAGCTCCCGCATTTTCAGGTGCAGCGCGTCGTTGATCTGCTTTGTCTCCTCCAGGCTCAGCCGCTGTTCCTCCATCAGCTCGTTGACGTACAGACGGTAGCCCTTGGGGGAGGGAACCCGGCCGGCGGAGGTGTGGGGCTGCTCCAGGTATCCCAGCTCCGTCAGGTCGGCCAGCTCGTTGCGGATGGTGGCGGAGGACACCTTCAGTCCCGCCAGCTGCGCCAGCGCCTTGGAGCCCACCGGCTCCGCCGTCTGAATATAGCTTTCCACCACGGCGCGTAGAATTTTCTTCTTTCGCTCGGACAGCTCCAAGGGACCGCCTCCTCTCCAGGGTTTAGCACTCATCATCCATGAGTGCTAAAGATAATCTACCACCACCCCCTCAAAATGTCAATAGTCCAGTTGTAAATTAAATGTGAATCTGAGCAAAGGCGGGATCAATGCCAAAAAAGCGCCCAGATTTCGCACACGGCCCCTGAGACTGCTTGCCAACCTTGCCCATTTCCGTGCAAAAGTGAAAAAAGGACTTTCTTTTCCCAACCATTCGTAGTATCATATCAATGTATCTGCGTTTTTACCCGTACAGAGTTCGCGGCGCGCGGCGCCTGACGATAGGAGGTCCCAATGAGCAACGTTTCAGCCTTGACTGCCTCTCCCGGGCCGGAGGAGAGCGCCCCGCTCACCCTGCAAGGGGTTTGGGAGGCGGCGGCAAGCGGCATATCCTGGTTTTTTACCAACCTGTCCCCCGCCTTTGCCTGGTGCATCCCGGCCCTGGCGGTGTGTATCGCCTTTTTCATCTATTATTGGCTGTGCCTGCGCCCCCGGCCCCACAGCCTGGAGTGGATCGCCATGGCGGAGGAGCGGGCCAAGCGCACCCGGCTGACCCTGACCCTGCCATGCCACCCCATGGAGCGCGGCGACATCCTGCCGGTCCTGCTGCTGACGGCGGTATACGCCGCCACGGCCTTTTTCCGGCTGGGGGATTTCGCCGTACCCCAGAACCCTGCCAAGCTCCATCAGGGGGACAGCTGTGAATTTTCCTACGATCAGCCGGTGACAGTGGACAAGGTGTCCTACTTCACCTCCCTGGGCACCGGGTATTACGAGCTGGAGTGGTACACGGATGAGGACGGCTGGCAGAGCGTCAAACTGGACCAGCCCTACAACTCCCTGTTCAAATGGAAGGTGCTGGACCTGAACCAGGTGGACCAGGAAGGTCTTTCCATCAGCGCGGAGAACCAAAATCAGGACAAGGAGCCGGTGGGAGTCATCCGGGCCTCCCGGTTCCGCCTCACCGCCTCCAGCGCCCCCCGGGAGGAGGGGCTGTGGCTGGCGGAGCTGGCTTTTTGGGGCGGGGACTATATCACAGTGGACGAATCGGGCAAAACCGGGGACGAGCCCTATCCCGTGCGCGTCCCAGACCACGTGGATGAAAGTGGCGCTCCACTGTTTGACGAATCAGAGCTGTGGTCCGCCAAATCCACCTATATGAATTCCTCCTATTTTGACGAGATCTACCACCCCCGCACGGCGCTGGAGCATCTGAACAACATCTATCCCTACGAGGTATCCCACCCGCCCCTGGGCAAGCTGATCTTGTCCGTCGGCATCATGATCTTCGGCATGGTACCCTTTGGCTGGCGGTTTATGGGGACCCTGTTCGGGGTGCTGATGGTGCCGGTGCTGTACCTCTTCCTGAAAAACCTGTTCGGCAAGACCCCGGTGGCCCTGTGCGGCACGGCGCTGTTCACCTTTGACTTTATGCACCTGGTCCAAACCCGCATCGCCACCATCGACACCTACGGCGTGTTCTTCATTCTGGTGTCCTACTACTTCATGTATCGCTGGCTGGCGGTTCCGGCGGGGCGGAAGCTGCGCCACTACATTCTGCCCCTGTTTTTGAGCGGCCTGTTCTGGGGCGTTGGCTGCGCCTCTAAATGGACGGTGGTGTACGCCGGGGCGGGGCTGGCCCTGCTGTGGCTGCTGGGCATGATCTTCAAGGCGGGGGACTGGAGGGAGGCGGAAAACCAGGCCCGGCTTCAGGCCGCGCCCCCGGAGGTCCGGGAGGACGTGGCCCAGGCCATGTTCCTGGAGACCGCGCCCCCTTGGGAGCGGCCGCAGGTGCCCTCCTTCACTGTCCACGTGGTGGGAATCACTCTGCTGTCCGTATTATTTTTCGTGTTAATTCCCGTCTGTATTTACACCATATCCTACTTTCCCTACGCCGCAGCCCGGGGGAATACGGCGGGATTCTGGGGCATGGTTCAGCAGTGCCTTTCCTGGCCCTTCACCCAGCTGCCCCAGCATCTGGCCGCGGCGGCCCAGCCGGGGGCGGACGGAAACCCTCAGAGCTTCTTTGACGTGCTGAGAAACACCGCCAATCCCATGGACATCATGCTGCAAAACCAGCATTTCATGCTGACCTACCACCAGGGAGTCCACACCCCCCACCCCTATGAGTCCTACTGGTATCAGTGGATTTTCGATGGCCGTCCCATCTTGTATTACCGGGACCTGGACGTGGCGGGGGTCAAGAGCCTGTTTGCCTCTTTCAACAACCCCCTGGTGTCCTGGCTGGGGCTGCTGTCCTTCTTCGCCGTGGCCATCCAGACCGTGCGCCGCAAGTGCGGCAGGGGGCTGTTTATCCTCATCGCCATTTTGTCGCAATTCGTGCCCTGGCTTCCCATCGGGCGCATCCTGTTCGCCTATCACTATTTCCCCACAGTGCTGTTCTTGTGCTTCGCCATCGCCTACCTGATGGACGGCATCATGGAGCGCAAGCGCCGGGGGTGCCGGCTGGTGGTGTACGGCTTCACCGGGTACGCCGCCGCGCTGTACGCCCTGTTCTACCCGGAGCTCATCGGGCTGTATGTGCCCACATGGTACAGCACCTATTTCCTGCGTTGGTTCCCAAGCTGGCCCTTGTAGGCGCAAGCTCCATATCCCCCGCTTCCGGCCTTGCCGCAAGCTCGCTCATTTCGCTGCGTCTGCAAGTCCAAATGGCGTTTTTACGAGGTGACTTAAAAATGTATTTGTGCGATATCCACAGCCATACCAAGCTCTCGCCGGACAGTGAAGCGGAGCTGCTGGACAACGCCCGCGCCGCCGTCGCCGCCGGGCTCCAGGAGTTCTGCGTCACCGACCACTGTGACCTGCTGGGGCTGGACGGACTGCCGGTGACCTCCTTCCAGTGGCCCGCCGCCAAAGCCCAGTACCACGCCGTCAAGGCCCAGATGGAAGGCCAGCTGATTCTCCGGCTGGGCCTTGAGCTGGGCTCCGCCCCCTATGACCCCGCCGTGGCCCGGGACATCCTGGCCCAGGGCGGGGAAGAGCTGGACTTTGTGCTGGGCTCCATTCACAACTGGATCGGCATGGAGGGGGGCCGGGACCTTGCCTTCTCCAACTACCGGGACGATCTGGCGCTGAGCCGCCGGGCGGTGGAATCCACCCTGGACCACACCTGGACTCTGGTGACCCAGTGTCCCGACTGCTACGACAGTCTGGCCCACATCGTCTACCCCCTGCGGTATATCCATCGGGACGGGGTGGAGCTGTCCATTGCCGATTACGAGGACCGGGTGCGGGCCATTTTTACAGAGGTGGCCAAAACGGACCACGCCATGGAGGTGAACGTGTGCCGGGGGAACGACCTGGATTCCTGGCCCCCCCTGCTGGCCTGGTTCAGGGAGTGCGGGGGCAGTCTGGTCACCGTGGGGGCGGACGCGCACCGGCCCGAGGACGTGGCCAAGGGCATCCCGGCGGCCCTGGACATGCTGAAGGCGGCGGGGTTCCGCCATGTGACCACCTATGAGCGCCGGAAGCCGGTGCTCCACAAACTTTGACAGAGGAGACGTTGACGCGATGAAAATTTCCATTGCCTGCGACCACGGGGCCTTTGACCTGAAGGAACGGCTGAAGGCCCATTTGATTGAACAGGGACACCAGGTCGCCGACTGCGGAACCCACAGCACGGACAGCTGCGACTACCCGGATTTCGGCATTGCCGCCGCAAAGCTGGTGGCGGACGGGAGCTGTGAGCGGGGCGTGGTGCTGTGCACCACCGGCATCGGAATGTCCATGGCGGCCAATAAGGTAAAAGGGGTTCGGTGCGCCCTGTGCCACGAGACCCTGTCCGCCGAGATGACCCGCCGCCACAACGACGCCAACGTGCTGGCCATGGGGGCGGGAGTCACCGGGGGCAATCTGGCGGAGCGGATTTTGGATGTGTTCCTGTCCACGGATTTTGAGGGAGGCCGCCACCAGCGCCGCATCGACAAGATGATGGAGGCGGAGCAATGAGCGCTCCCGCTGTGGACCGGGAGAAGGTCCAGGAACGGTTTGATTATTGGACAAAAAAACTCCGGCTCACCCCCGGATGGGACGTGAAGCTGGAGTGGGTGGAGGACCCCGCGTGGACCAAGACCGGGGATTTCAAAATCGACTGCACCGACCGCAAGGCGATTTTGCTGCTCAACGCCGCCAACCCCAGGCAGGAGAACCTGGAAGAGGACATCGTCCACGAGCTGATGCACCTGAAGCTGTACCCTCTGGACCAGGTGACGGAGTCCCTCATCATCAGCAATTTTGAGGAGGGCGCTCCGGCTCGTCGCTTCGCCTACCGGCAGTTTTTCGAGTCGCTGGAGGCGACGGTGGAGGAACTGGCCAAGTGCTTCCTGCTGGAGTTCGGGGAGGACAGGGAACTGTCCTTTGGGCGGTGCGCCGGGATGAAATCCTTTGACGAGCTGTATGATGGCTTGAAAAACTTGGAGTAAAGAGCCTTCCTTTTTTCTTTGAGAAGAAAAAAGGAAGCGAAAAAAGAAACTTTTAGCCGCCTATCTATTTTCATTCCGCATATTTAAGGCCGTGGGGAGACTGGAACGTTCCCCCCACGGCCTTTTAAAATTTTTTAATTTTCCAAAATATTTGCCGGTTGCGTTGTCGAGCGGATGCTTTATTGTCCAAACCGTTTCCGTAACGGTCTAAAAGTTTCTTTTTGCCTACTTTTTCTTTTCAAAGAAAAAGTAGGTCGTCCAGTTCCGACGGCGTATACAGCGCGTTCAGCGCCGCCAGCAGGGCCTTGGCGCTCATGTGCTCGGGCAGGTCCAGCCGTTTCAGCAGTTCGGCCCGCCGCACCGCCGCGTCCGGCGTGCCGGACAGCCCCAGAGCGAAAAGATCCGCCGGGGTCAGGTCCCCTTGAGGGCGGTCCGGGGCGTCCCCGTCCAGCACCGTGGCCCCGGCCCGGAGGAGGGCCTGCCGCAGCACCTGGGGGGACATGCCCTCCACCCCCAGCTTGCCCTCCCTACCGGGAGCCCGCTTGCGCCGCTCCTTGCCGTACACATCCGGGATGTAGGCGTGCTTGACCTGTTCCCTGGGGATGGCCCCTTTCAAATAGTTTCGGATGACGAACCCCGCCCCGTCGGAGTCGGTGAGTACAATGAGCCCCCGCTTTGCCGCCAGCCTGCGCAGGAAAGCCAGCCGCTCGCCGTCCTTGAACACACCGAAGCCCGCCGTCTCCAGAATCAAGGTGTCCGCCACTCCGGCCAGGGCGGACTTGTCGTAGCGGCCCTCCACCACAATGGCCTCCTGGATGCGCAGCGGGGCGCTCATACCGCCACTCTCCTGCCGGAGGCCAGCTCCGCCAGCAGGGCGGTGAGCACCTCGCCCTCCTGGCCCCTGGGGGCGGATTTCACTGCGGCGTCCGACTCGGCGCACCGGCGCACGGCGTACCGGCACCAAGCCGGAGAGAACCGCCGGGCTCCGTCCAGCAGCCGCTGGGCCTGCTGGTCCATGAAATACCCCCCGCCCATGCGCCACATGTCCATAAACTCCGCCTTGCCCTTTCCCCCGTCCAGGCACAGCCGGGCGGTGTACAGCTGGCGGAAGTATTTCCCCATTACCGACAGGATCATCACCGGGGATTCCCGGTTGTGGAGCAGGTCGGCCAGCACCGAGGCGGCCTTGTCGAAATCCTTGGCGGCCAGGGCGTCGGTCATCCTGAACACCACCGCGTTCACCTTGGGCACCGCCAAAGCGTCGATATCCTCCCGGGTCACCCTGTCGTGGGGGCAGTAGGCGGCGATCTTTCCAATCTCCGAGGCCAGATCGTGCATCAGGTCCCCGCACAGGAACACCAGATAGCCCGCGTCCCGGGTGTCGATGGACTTGCCCGCCTTTTTGAACTGGCGGCAGATCCAACCCGTGAGCTGTTCCTCATCCTGGCGCTGAAAGTTCACCACGCCCCCCAGCTTCTTCAGCAGGGCCAGCAGCTTGGACCGCCCGTCCAGCCTGGGGGAGATCAGGTCGTACACAAACACCAGGGTGCAGTAGTCCGGCAGGGCGGACAGCAGGGCCATCAGCCGGTCCCGGCCCTTGTCTCCCTGGGAGAACAGGTCGAAGTCGGTGACCGCAACCAGGGTGCGCTGGCTCATCATGGGCAGGCAGTCCACCGCCTGCTCGATCCAGTCAATGGAGCACTCTTTCCCCCGGGCGGTGTGGAGGTTGAAGTCCTCCAGCCCTGCGGGCAGGACGGCCTCCTTCAGCCGGTCCAGGTAGTAATCCCGCAAAAAGGCCTCCTCTCCATAGAACAGGTACGCCCGCTTGGGCGTACCCGCCTTCAGGTCCCGCTTCAGCTCCTGCATGGCGGAGTTGTCCGCTTTTTTCTTGGGCGGCATGGCGCGGCCCCCTTTCCTCATTCAATAGATTCCCACGGCCCCGTCCCGCAGGGCCACGGTGAGCTTTCCCTCCTGATCGGTGCGGCGGACCCGCGCGCCCAGCGCCGCCAGCCTATCCAGGGTCTCCTGGGCGGGGTGCCCGTAGGAGTTGTTTGGTCCGGCAGAGATCAGCACGATTTCCGGGGCGGCGGCGGTGAGAAATTCCGTACAGCTGGAGCGCTTGGAGCCGTGGTGGCCCGCCACCAGCACCTCAATGTCGGGGATGGGATAGTATTTCACCAGCATTTTTTCCACAAAGGCGTCGGCGTCCCCGGTGATGAGCGCGTCAAACTCCCCGTAGGAGCACAGGGCAAACAGACCGGACTCGTTGGAGGAGCCGCCTCCCAGGGGCGGAAACAGGGTCAGCTGAGCTTCGCCCAGGGGGATGTGCCTGACCTGGTCCACCAGGATAACCTCTGCGCCCTCCCGCTCCGCCAGCTCCATGACCCGGACCGCGCCCGCCTGACCGGTCTCTCCGGCGGGAATGGCCACCCGGTCCACCTTCATGCGGTAGAAGAGCTGCTCCGCCCCGTTGACGTGGTCGGAGTCAAAGTGGGTGAGGGCCAGCATGTCCAGCCGGGTGCGGCCTATGGCGGCGAAGTAGTCGGCGGCAGTGTCTCCGGCGCTGCGGAATCCATCCCCGCCGCAGTCCACCAGGGCCGCTTTCCCGCCGGACAGCAGGGCGGTGGACGAGCCCTGGCCCACATCCAGGGCTGTGATGGTCAGATCGGCGGTCTCCACCTCCATCCGGCCCAGGCCCACGGCGGCGCACAGCAGCAGCGCCAGCGCCCCCACGGAGGCCAAAGGCCGTCCGGGCCGGTCCCTGCCCAAAAACGCCGCCAGCAGCACCAGGTACACCCCGCCCAGCCAGATGAGGCAGTATGTGCTGTCCGCGCTGAGGGAGGCAAAGGGGAATTTCCCCAGCAGCAGGGCGACCCAGCGGGCGTAGTGCCCCAGGACTCCGGCAGCGGTCCCCAGCAGCGCGGCGGGACCGGGAAGGAACACCGCCAGCGTCCCCAGCGCCAGGGCGCACACCATCAGCAGGGACAGGGCCCACAGGGCCAGCACGCTGGACAGGGGAGACAAAATCGGAATCTGCCCGAAATACAGCGCGATGAGCGGGGCGGTGAACAGCATGGCCCCCAGGGAGGCGGCCGCACCGGCCAGGGCTGCCCGGCCCGCCCTCCACAGGGCCATTGCCAGCCTGCGTTCCCTGGGCGGACGCTTTTTCCTGAGCGGGCGGTACATCCGCAGGAACAGGGGTTCCGACGCCAGCAGGATGCCCGCCACCGAGGCAAAGGACAGCTGAAGCCCCACGCTGGCCGCGGCGAAGGGGTTCTGGACCAGCAGGACCAGCAGGGCCGCTCCCAGGGCGTTGGGCGGGTCCGCCTCCCGCTGGGCCAGGGGCGCGGCCAGCAGGGCGCACTGCATGATTACCGCCCGGAAGGCCGACGGGGTGGCCCCGGCCATGAGGGCGTAGAACACCAGGGCGGGCACGATGGCCAGGACGGCCCTGCGCCGCCGTCCCCACAGGACCAGCGCCATCTGGACCAGAAAGCTGATGTGAAACCCGGACACCACTGCGGCGTGCATCAGCCCCGCCCGGTTGAAGGCGGAGTACAAGGTCTCGTCCAGCCCGGTCTTGTCCCCCAGGGCGACGGCGGCGGCAATGGGGGCGGCGGTTTCGTCAAAAGCGGCGGCAATGCCCTCCCGGAGCCTGCGGGCGCACAGGGCGGGCCAGTGCCGGAGGGGAACCCGGTCCGCCCTCTCAATTTCAATTTCCGCCCCCTGATCGCAGTAGGCCAGCAGGTACACGCCCTTGGCGGTGTAATAGGTGGTCTCGTCGCCGTAGGCGTGGGCGGAGGGCTTGACCCGGGCGGTGCAGGAGACCCGGTCCCCGGGCTTCAGCGTCCCCCAGTCCTCGGGGCCGTAGGCCAGGACATCGGGGGCAAAGAGGCCGCCGTCCAGGTGGAGGGCCGCCGAGTACCCGCCGATGGAGGTGGGGCTGGGATAGGAGCACACCTGGCCGGATATGGGGACCGCGTCCCCCACCCATTCCTCCGCCGGGGCCCGGAACAGGGCAGAATAGGCGGCGGACCACCCCAGGGCGGCCAACGCCCCCAGGCTGAGGGCCAGGGCCCGCCGGGACAGCTGATAGCGGGCATACCGGGACAGCGGCCCCCTGTCCTTTGGCTTGCGCAGGAGGATGGGGTGTTCGTTTTCCCTGGGCCGGACGGTCAGCCAGACCGCCAGCGCCAAGGCCGGCAGGGCGGCGGAAACCAGAAGGGCGGCCGCGCCGGCCGCAAAATAGCAGGCCCACAGGCAGGCGGCCCCGAAGCCCGCCGCGAACCAGGCCAGTTTTCGCATATCCGCCGCCCCCTTCCAAATGCTCCCCCCTATTGTATCCACAACAGGGGGACAAGTCAACGCGGCGGGGAAAATTTGTGGCAGACCTTGTCAAACCAGCCCTGGTCTGGTATGCTGAGAGGACCTGTAAGGAGTTGAGCCCATGTATATATTTGACCTGGACGGCACCATCACCGACACCAACGGCATCTGGCTGCAAGTGGACCTGGAATTTCTGGCCCGCCGGGGACTGGCCCACACCCCGGAGTACCAGCGGGTGGTGGAGCGCTCCATCTACCCCATCGCGGCCCGGTTCACCAAGGACTACTACCATCTGCCCGATTCCCCGGAGGACATCATGGCGGAGTGGGACGCCATGGCGGAGCGCCATTACCGGGAGCTGGCCCCCCTGAAGCCGGGGGCAGAGGCCTTTTTGCGTCAGTGCGCCGCCCAGGGCCGCCCGATGGCCATATTCACCGCCTGCCGTCCCGCCCTGTGCCGGGCGGGGCTGGAGCGGTTCGGCTTGTGGGAGCTGTTCGGGCATGTGGTATTTGCCGAGGAAATCGGACTGGAAAAGCGGGACCCCCAGTGCTTTGTGGAGCTGAGCGGCCGCCTGGGCGCACCGCTGGAGGCGTGCACCCTCTTCGACGACAGCCCGGACAACTGCGCCACCGCCGCCAGGGCGGGCATGACCGCCGTGGGGGTGTACGACGCCTATTACGCCGCCCGCCAGGAGGAATTGAAAACGGTGTGCGCCCGGTATATCCGCTCCTTTAAGGAGCTTCTCTGGAAGTAGATTGGCAAAACCCTCCCTTCCCACATAGAATGTGGGGCAAAGGAGGTGTGAACATGGAAGATATGATCCCATGCTCGCTGAAGGACCAGGAGGTATTTCAGCGGGTGTGGCAGAGGGTGATGGCGGGCCGGTCTGAGGACAGCAGCCCCATCCGGCCCGGTCCCATCGGCGGAGGGGATGTGTCCTGCGAGTGCCTGAAAGCCCTGATGGGCCAGGGGGAGGAGGGGCTTCCCCCGTCCTGCCGCCCCGGCGGGGACGCCCCCCAGCCGGACGCGCCGCCGGCGGAGCAGCAGCCCCCGGCGGAGGATCTGCCCGCCCCTGAGCCCCCCAGCCTGACCGCCCAGCCCCCGGAGGGCCTGCCCCCCCAGGAGGGACGGGGCTGGGACGGCGATATGCCCGCCCTGTGGGAGGAGCCCCAGGGCGGGGACGACCGGGCCGCCCGCCTGCGCCGCCACGTGATGGACGCCCTGGAGGGCTGGCAGTTCTACCGCTATCTGGCCCGCCGGGCCCGGGGGACCGACGCCCGGACGCTGAACAGCCTGGCTGGGGAGCTGCACAAGCACGCCCGGAAGCTGTCGGCGGCCTACTTTTTGCTCACCGGCCTGCGGTACTGGCCCACGGAGCTGCTGGGGGCCCCGGCCATTCCGTCCTACTGGGGGGCGCTGCGCAGCCGCCATCAGGCGGAGCAGCGGCAGGAGACCGCCTTCCGGCTGGCCGCCGACGACTGGGAGGACCCGGATCTGCTGGAGCTGTACGGCGAGCTGGCCGACGCCTGCCAGCAGCGGTGCCGCCGTCTCAGGGCCCTGCTGGAACAGGGTGTGTGATTACTTAGCCAGAAGCAGAGAACGCCGGGGCTGTAGGCCCCGGCGTTCTCTGCCCGTGCCCCTCGGCTTCAATTTACAGGGCCCCTCTGTACTTTTCCGCCGGGGTCTGGTATAATGCTCCTACTTGACGAAAGGGATTGATGATACATATGCTGACACAGCAGCAGGAGCTGGAATTCTGCCGCCTCCGCCGGGCGGTCATCGGCCAAAACTACCAAAATCTCAACCCGGAGCAGCAAAAGGCGGTGCTGGCCACCGAAGGTCCCCTGCTGCTGCTGGCGGGGGCAGGGTCGGGCAAGACCACCGTGCTCATCCACCGGGTGGCCAACCTGATCCGCTATGGCCGGGGGTCGGACTCCGACGACGCGCCGGAGTGGGCGGCAGAGGAGGATTTGGAGTTTCTGCGGCGGTATGCCCAAGCGCCTTCCCGGGAGGGCAGACTCCAGGCGGACCGGCTGTGCGCCCTGGACCCCGCCCCGCCCTGGACTATCATCGCCATCACCTTCACCAACAAGGCCGCCGGGGAGCTGAAGGACCGCCTGGAAAAAATGCTGGGCCCTGCCGCCCGGGACGTGTGGGCGTCCACCTTCCACTCCGCCTGTGTGCGCATACTCCGCCGGGACATTGAGCGGCTGGGCTTTCCCTCCTCCTTCACCATCTACGACACCGACGACTCCCTGCGGGTGATGAAAGACTGCATCCAGGCGCTGAGCCTGGACGACAAGCAGTTCCCCCCCCGCTCGATGTTGGGCACCATCTCCAAGGCCAAGGACAAGCTCCAGCTGGCCCGGGATTTCGCCGAGGAGGCGGACCGGGCGGGAGACTACCGCCTACAAAAAATCGCCCGGCTGTATACGGAGTACGAAAAGCGGCTGTGGGAGGCCGGTGCGCTGGACTTCGACGACATCATCCTCCACACCGTCCGCCTGCTCCAGGAGCATGACAACGTTCTGGCATATTACCAGAAAAAATTCCGCTACGTGCTCATTGACGAGTACCAGGACACCAACAACCTCCAGTACCTGCTGGCCTCCCTGCTGGCGGGAGAGCGGGAGAACATCTGCGTGGTGGGGGACGACGACCAGTCCATCTACCGTTTCCGGGGGGCCACCATCGAAAATATCCTCTCCTTCGAGGACCAGTACAAGGGCTGCCGCACCATCCGGCTGGAGCAAAACTACCGCTCCACCAAGAACATTCTGGACGCGGCCAACGCCGTCATCCGCCACAACCAGGGCCGCAAGGGCAAGGAGCTGTGGACGGCGGGGGCGGCGGGGGACAAGGTCCGGCTCTACACCGCCATGAACGAGAACGACGAGGCCCGGTTTGTGGCGGACAAGCTGATGGAGGACTACCACGCCGGGGTGAAGTGGAACGATCACGCCATCCTCTACCGGATGAACGCCCAGTCCAACCAGCTGGAGGTGGCCTTCAAGCGCAGCGGCATCCCCTACAAGGTCATTGGCGGCACCCGGTTTTTCGACCGGGCGGAAGTAAAGGACATGCTGGCCTACCTGTGCGCCATCCAGAACCACGCCGACGACCTGCGCCTCACCCGGATTATCAACAACCCGCCCCGGGGCATTGGAGGCGCCACGGTGGAGCGGGCCCGGGAGATCGCCGCAGCCCAGGGGGTGTCTTTCTGGGAGGTCATCGCCCACGCCGGGGAATACCCGCAGCTGCAAAAGCCCGCCAAGAGGCTGGGGGAGTTCGTGAAGCTGATGGAGGAGCTCACCGCCCTGTCCCAGACCATGGACCTGGAGAATTTTTATGAGGAGGTGGTGACCCGGACGGGCTACGCCGCCATGCTCCAGGCTAAAAACAACATTGAGAGCCGCACCCGGCTGGAGAACGTGCGGGAGCTGCTCACCTCCATCAAGGGCTACATGGAGAACGCCGAAGGGGAACCCACCCTGGCGGGCTTTTTGGACGAGACCGCCCTGTACACCGACCTGGACAGCCACAGCCCCGACGAGGACGCGGTGGTGATGATGACCATGCACTCCGCAAAGGGGCTGGAGTTCCCCGCGGTGTTTGTGGTGGGCATGGAGGAGGGAATTTTCCCCGGCATACGGGCCATCGGTGAGGCGGAGGAGATGGAGGAGGAACGGCGGCTGTGCTACGTGGCCCTGACCCGGGCCAAGGAGCGGCTGTACCTCACCTGCGCCAGCCAGCGGATGCTGTTTGGCCGCACCAGCACCAACCGGCCCTCCCGGTTCACGGGGGAGATCCCGGCAGAGCTGCTGGACCAGTCCGGGCGGTCCTATCTGGACCCCGCGCCCGCCGGGGGGAACTGGGACGAATTCGACCAGACGCCCCGGGTGTCCACCCACCGGGACCCCTACCGCCCCGCCTACGGCGGCGGGGAGCGGCGCACTTACACGCCGCCCCGCCCGGAGAAGCCCGCCTCCTGGCCGGTGTTTCGGTCCGCCGCATCCCCGTCCGGCCCCGCCCTGCCCGAGTTCCAGAAGGGGGACATGCTGGAGCACAAGGCCTTTGGCCGGGGCATGGTGCTGTCCGCCCAGAAGATGGGGGGCGATGTGCTGCTGGAGATCGCCTTCGACGGGGTGGGAACCAAGCGGCTGATGCTGAAAACCAGCGCCCAGTACATCAAGAAGGTGTAAGCACATTTGATGGTTCCTTTTTCTTGAAAGAAAAAGGAACCGAAAAAGAACTTTAGCTCGCTGACGGACAGGGTGGTTTAAGTCCCATTTCTGCCCGACTACGAAACGTGGCAGGGCATTGATAGAATACTGATTCTTGAAAGAAAAGGGAACCGAAGAAGAACTTTTGGACCGTTATCACAGCAGCTCGAATTGGAAAGCATACCCTCGGAAACGAAACGCATGCGGCAGTCTGGAAGAAGCCTTTCCATTTTTTCCAGCTATAAAAAAATAAAAGGAGTGAGCCGGCGGCTCACTCCTTTAAAAGTTTAGGGCCGCCCTTTACAAAGGGCGGCGGGGTCTGGGGCAGAGCCCCAGCGTCCCCTAAAACTCCACGCCCTCCCGAGCGGGAATCCCCTGTTCAAAGGGGTGACGATGGCATTTCATCTCGGTGATGTAGTCCGCGGCCTCCCACAGCCAGTCCGGGGGCTCCCGGCCGGTGAGGACCACCTCTTGGACCTCTGGTTTTTCCAGCACCGCCTGCTCCAGCAGGTCCCGGTCCGCCAGGTCCTTCTGCCAGGCGGCGCAGGCCTCGTCCAGCACCAGCAGGTCCGCCTCCAGCGCCAGGGCCCGGCGCAGGTGCTCCGTCTGGAGGGCCTTGGTCTCCGCCCTCTCCGCCTCGGTCATCTGAAAGGTGAATTTCTGCCCCGCTTTTCCCCGGAATACCCGGGCTCCCAGCTGTTCCAGAAGGGGAATCTCCCCGCTGGGGCCGCCCTTCAAAAACTGGACGACCACCACCTTCCGCCCCGCGCCCAGTGAGCGCAGGGCCAGTCCCATGGCGGCGGTGGTTTTGCCCTTGCCCTCCCCCCAGTAGAGGTGGACCAGCCCCGTCATGTGAGCTTCTCTCCCCGCCGGGCCGGGTCCACCGCGTCCAGGGCCGTGTACAGCAGGGCGTTGCAGATGGCGGCGGCCACGTTGCTCCCCCCCTTGCGGCCCATGGCGGCGACGCAGGGCACGCCGTACCGTTCGCAGGCCTCAAAGATCCGCTCCTTGCTCTCCACCACGTTGACGAAGCCAACCGGCGCGCCCACCACCAGGGCGGGGCGCAGGCCCGCTTCCATCAGCTCGCAGAGCTTCAGCAGGGCCGTGGGGGCGTTGCCCACCGCCAGCACCGCGCCGGGATGCTCTTGGGCGGCTTTCTCCATGCACACCACCGCGCGGGTGTCCCCCCGGGCCTTGGCGGCGGCGGCCACCTCCGGGTCGGCCATGAAGCAGAGGACCTGTCCCCCCAGCTTGGCCAGCGCGGCCTTGCTCACCCCGGCCTTGGCCATGTTGGTGTCCGTCACGATGGAGGCTCCGGCCTGGAACGCCGCAACGGCCCGCTGCACCGCCCCCTCCGTGAAGCGCAGGCTGGCCGCGTAGTCGAAATCCGCCGTGGTGTGAATGACCCGTTTCACCACCGCCTCCCGCTCCGCCGGGATGGCCAGCCCCAGCATCGCCAGCTCCTCCCCGATGATCCGCATGCTCTCCGCCTCAATGCCCGCCGGGGTCCTATAGGTCACATCCATTCACGATCCCTCCATCACCCGATAAATTTGTTCCATGTCCAGGGCCTCCCGGACGCCCCGGGCCAGCAGGTCCAGCTGGGTCTGCTGGTAGGCGGCGTGGGACACCGCCTGGGCGGCGTCCGGCTCCAGGCCCTTGCGCCCGCACAGCAGGGCGGCCAGCTTCTGGGTCAGTTCCCCGCTGTCGAACAGCCCGTGGAGGTAGGTCCCCCACACGCTGCCCTGGGCACAGCCGTCCGTTTGTCCGTTCTCCAGCACGCAGAAGGGCTCACCGCCCACCTGGGTGGTCCCCATGTGAATCTCGTACCCGTCCAGCCGGGCCCCGGCCAGCGGACCGGCCACCACTTTGGCCTCCATCCTGGTCCGGGACTTCTCGGACAGGAAGGTGGTCTCGATGGGCAGCAAGCCCATCCCCCGGATGCTGCCCGAACTGCCGTACTCCACCCCCGACCGGTCGTGGATCACCTGGCCCAGCATTTGATAGCCGCCGCACACCCCCAAAACCGGCGTGCCGGACCCGGCCAGCTTTTGAATCGCGGCCTCCAGCCCGTTCTGCCGCAGCCACAGCAGATCGCCCACAGTGCTCTTGGTGCCGGGGAGGATGACGATATCCGGGCTGCCCAGCTTCTGGGGATCGTCCACATAGCGCACCCCGATCTGGGGGTGCTCCTCCAGGGGGGTGAAGTCGGTGAAGTTGGAGATGCGGGGCAGACGGACCACCGCCGCGTCCAAAGGCTTGTGGACCTCCTCCCGGGTCAGGCAGGGGGCAAGGGAGTCCTCGTCGTCCACGTCCACCCTCAGGTAGGGCACCACACCCAGCACCGGCTTGCCCGTCTTTTCCTCCAGCATGGACAGGCCGGGGCGCAGAATCTCCAGATCCCCCCGGAATTTGTTGATGATGAGTCCGGCAATCCGCGCCTGCTCCTGGGGCTGGAGGAGGGCCGCCGTGCCGTAGAGCTGGGCGAACACGCCGCCCCGGTCGATGTCCCCCGCCAACAGCACCGGGGCGTTCAGCCGCAGGGCCAGCCCCATGTTGACGATATCGTCCTCCCGCAGGTTGATTTCCGCCGGACTGCCCGCCCCCTCGATGACGATGATGTCGTTTTCGGCGGCCAGGCTGTCATAGGCCGCCAGCACCTCGGGAAAGAGCTGCTTTTTGTAGCGGAAATACTCCGCGGCAGACATATGCCCCCGGACCTCCCCCATGACAATGACCTGACTTCCCGTGTCGCTGCTGGGCTTGAGCAGCACCGGGTTCATCCGCACGTCGGGCTCCGCCCAGGCCGCCTGGGCCTGGACCACCTGGGCCCGACCCATCTCCAGGCCGTCCCGGGTGACGTAGCTGTTCAGCGCCATGTTCTGGCTCTTAAACGGGGCCACCCGGTGTCCGTCCTGGGCGAAGATCCGGCACAGGGCGGCGCACAGCAGGCTCTTGCCCGCCCCCGACATGGTGCCCTGGACCATGATGCACTTGGCGCGGCTCATGGCGCTCCCTCCTTCAAAATTTCCTCCAGAGCCGCGGTGAGGCGGTCATTTTCCTCCGCTGTCCGCACCGCCGCCCGATACCAGCCCTCCTCCAGACCGTGGTAGTTCCCGCAGTCCCGCAGCAGGATGCCCCGCTCCCGCAGGGGCTGAATCAGCGGCGTATGGGAGCGGAACAGCAAATAGTTGGCCTCCCCCGGGATCACCCGGAAGCCCAGCCGGGACAGCTCCGCCGCCAGCCGGGGCCGCTCCCGGCCGATGAGCGCCCGCAGGTCCCGGACATATTCCGTTTCCCCCAGGGCGGCGGCGCCCGCCGCCTGGGCGGGGCCGGACACCGCCCAGGGCTGGCCCGCGCCCCTCATGGCGTCCAGCAGGGCCCGGTCCGAGCACAGGCAGTACCCCAGCCGCAGCCCCGCCATGGCGTACAGCTTGGTGAACGCCTTCAAAACAAGCAGGTTTCCGTACTCCCCCAGCAGCCCCGTCATGGTAAACCCGCCGGGGTCATCCAGAAAATCACAGAAGCACTCGTCCACCACCAGCAGAGCGCCCACGGCCCTGCACCGTTCCAGCACCCGCTCCAGCAGGGGGCGGGGGACGGCGCGCCCGGTGGGGTTGTTGGGCTGACACAGGAAAACCATGTCCGTCTCCGGGCCGACAGCCTCCACAAAGCCCTGGTCCAGCCCGAAGTCATCCTCTTCCCTGAGCGCAAAGCGGTCCGTCCGGCACTGAACCAGCTCCAGCGCCGCTTCATACTCGGAGAAGGCGGGGGCGGTGACCAGGGCCCGGGCGGGCCGTCTGGCCAGCGCGGCGCGGTAGATGAGGTCCGCCGCCCCGTTGCCGCACAGGCACCAGTCCGGGTCCACCCCCTCCGCCTGGGCGAGGGCCCCCGCCAGGGCGCGGCACAGGGGGTCTGGGTAGCTGGCCGCGTAGTCCAGCGCGCGGACGGCGGCTTCCCGCACCGCCGGAGGCAGTCCCAGTGGGCTGATGTTGGCGGAGAAGTCCAGGGGCGCGGTCCCGTACTGGGCCTCGTAGCCCGCCCAGTCGCCGCCGTGGGTCAATGTCTGTTCCATGGTCACCCTCTCCGCCTCCCGCCCCTGGCCAGCGCTCCGGCCAGCAGCCCGGCTCCCAGGGCCAGCCCCGCTGCCCCGTACAGCATCCTGTTTGCCCTGCCGATATCCGCCGGCTCCACCGCCCGCTTTGGGTCGCCGATGGTGGGCTTGTCCACCGTTTTTCCAAAATAGGAGGCGGGCCCCGCCAGCTGGACCCCCAGGGCTCCGGCGCAGGCGGACTCCGTCTGGGCGGAATTGGGGCTGGCGTGGTTCCGGCGGTCCCGCCGCCAGATGTTCCAGGCGTTTCTGCCGTCCTGCCCGGTGAGGTAAGCCGCCCCCACCCAGCACAGCGCCGCCAGACGGGCGGGGGCCAGGTTGGCCAGGTCGTCCAGCTTGGCCGCCGCACGGCCAAAGTACAAATAGCGGTCATTTTTGTAGCCCACCATGCTGTCCATGGTGTTCACCGCCTTGTAGGCCAGGGCCAGGGGCGCGCCGCCCAGCAGCATGTAGAACAGGGGGGCGGCCACCCCGTCGGAGAAGTTCTCCGCCACCGTCTCCACCGCCGCCTTGGTCACGCCCTCCGCCGTCAGCTCTTGCGTGTCCCGGCCCACAATGCGGCCCACGGCCTTCCGGGCGGCGGGCAGGTCCCCCCGCTCCAGCTCCCGCTGGACGGCGGCGCTCTCCTGGTCCAGCCCCCGCAGGGCCAGGGCCTGCCAGCACCACACCGTCTCCAGGGCAAGGCCCAGCTTTGGGTTCAGTTTATTCGCCAGTGCGCGGGCCCCGGAGGCGGCGGCGAAGGTCCCCGCCGGAAGGGCCGCCGCCAGGATGGCGCCGCCCAGCAGCTCCCCCCGGGGGGTCTGGGGCAGGCGGGGGCGGAGGAAGCCCTCCAGGGCCGAAATGGCCTTTCCCATGTACACCACGGGGTGGGGCATCCAGGCTGGGTCGGCCAGCAGCAGGTCCAATACAAAGCCGCAGGGGACGGCAGGGTTTATCTTCATTCTCTCTCGCCTCTCCAATCTCCAACTGTGTCCAAAAGGGTCAAACGGCGCTCCTCCCGCCAGCGGGAGCCGTCCAGCACGAAGCCGCCCCCCAGGGGGCCCCGCCAGGAAAAGTAGTCCCGCCGGGGCAGGGCGAACCGCTCCAGCACCGCCATCTGGGTGCCGCCGTGGGCCACGATGGCCAGGAGCGGTTCTCCCGCCTCCGCCGCCCGGTCCATCAGCGCCTCAAAGGCGGCGCAGGTGCGCTGGCAGAACCCCTCCATGGACTCCCCGCCGGGGATGGGTCCCCGGCAGCTTCCGTCCACCCATTCCCGGTAGGGGGCAAAGTCCTCCATGTCCCGCCAGCTCCGGCCCTCAAAGACGCCGAAATCCATCTCCCGGAAATCGGGAACAGCCTCCTGCTCCGCGCCGGGGAACAGAATTTCCGCCGTCTCCGCCGTCCGGCGCAGGGGGGAGACGTACACACGCGCCGGGGCGAAGCCCGCCGGGCCCAGCGCCGCCCGCCCCGCCGGGGTGAGGGGCAGGTCGGTGCGGCCCAGGTAGCGGCCCTGGGCGTTCCAGGCGGTCTCTCCGTGGCGCAGGAGGCAGACTCTCATTTCAGCACCATGGGCAGGCCGCAGAACACCCGGACCACCCGCTCCGCTTTTTGGGCCAGCAGGCAGCTCAGCCGCCCCGCCGCCTCCCGGGCGGCCCGCTCCCCAGCGTCGATGGGCACCACGCCGCCGCCCACCTCGGTAGCGATGACCACCTCATACTGGGCCAGCTCCTCCGCCAGGGCGTCAAGGTCGTCACAGCCCGCCGCCCGGTCCTGGACATCCCAGAGGGCGCGGCGCTCCAGCTCCTCCCCGGCGCAGTTCAGCAGGGAGCAGGCGTACTCCTTTTTGCCGCTGTACAGCGGCCCTGTGATGAAAATCATAAGAATTTCTCCTCCAAAAGCTGGCTGAACACCAGCGCCCCCAGCATCCACAGATCGCACCGCTGGAGAAACCACCCGGCCAGATCCCCGGACAGCCCGCCGAACTGCCTGTCCGCCGTGACGCGGTACCGCCAAAACACCGCCAGCGCCGCAGCCGCCATCACCCCGCCGGAGACACCCCCCAGGGCGATCATCCCGGAGGCCGCAAGGGCGCACTCCAACATCAAAACCCGGCTGGCCATGCGCTTGTCCGCCCCGGAGGCAAAGGTGTGGGCCAGCCCGGTGTTCCGAGCCAGGGGGAACCGGGCCACCGCCAGCCCTGACAGGGAGCGCTCCAGCACAAAGGCCAGCCCCATGGCCCACAGGGCCTGCCGGGTGGGGATCAGGGCGGTGCACAGGGCCAGATGGGCCGCGAAATAGGCGCACAGCTTAATCACCGCGAAGGCCCCGCACCGGGGGTCCTTCAAGATCTCCTGCTTTTTCTCCGGGGGGGCGTGGCTGGCCAGAGCGTCGCAGGTGTCGGCGTAGCCGTCCAGGTGGATGCCCCCGGTGACAAGCACGGGGATCAGGCAGAACCCCGCCCCCCGCAGGAGATGGGGGACGCTGAGCCAGGCGCACAGCAATCCCCAGCCGTACCACAGCCCGCCGCACACCAGCCCGATGAGGGGGAAGGCACACAGGGCGTAACGCATATTTTTCCCGTTCCACTCCGGGCAGGGCAGGGGCAGGGCGGAGAACATGGCGAAAGCCACCAGCACCGTTTCCACAAGGATCATCCAAGCTCCCCCTTATAATACCGCGGCAGGCCGCACACCACCTCGCACACCCGGTCCGCCCGTTTGGCCAGCGCCCGGTTCACACCGGCCACCAGCCGCAGATAGTCTTTCGTCCCCCCGGCGTAGTCCGCCCCGCCGGTGAACACCTCGTTGCTCACCACCACTAAATCGGCGCACTGGGCCAGCAGGGCGTCCACCCCGTCCACAATGGCGGACAGGGCGCGCTCTACGCTTCCGGCCCCGCCGGGGCTGTACAGCTCGTTGGCCGCCAGATTTCCGATACACTCCAGCAGCACCGTCCCCCGCCGGGGCAGACGCACGGAGGACAGGGTATGGTAACATTCCACCGTCTCAAATTCCTTGTCCGCCCGCATGCGGCGGTGCTTTTCCACCCGCCGCCGCCCCTCCTCGCCGAAGGGCTCCATGGTGGCGATGTAATACCGGGGGCGGTGGGGGGAGAGGAGCACTAAACCTTCAGCGTACCCGCTCTTGCCGCTGGCCGCGCCGCCGATCACCAGAGTGAACATCCTCAGCCCCCCTGGGGCGTATACGCCTGGATGCCCGTGCTGTCAAAGGTGGTGCCGTCCTGGTACAGGGACAGGGCCATGTCCAGCATGGGGATGGCGCACACCGCCCCGGTGCCCTCCCCCAGCCGCATCCCGGCGGTGATGAGGGGCCGCTTGCCCAGGGCGTCCAGGATGAGCTGTCCGGCGGGCTCGGCGGACACGTGGCTGGCGAACATGGCCTTGCCCGCCTCCGGGCACAGCCGCAGGGCGCACAGCGCGGCCACGGTGCTGATAAAGCCGTCCATCATAATGGGAACCCGGTACAGCGCACCCCCCAGGCAGACCCCGCACAGGCCGGCGATGTCAAAGCCCCCCACCTTGCTCAATACGTCCAGGGGGTCCATGGGGTTGGGCCGGTTGCGTTCCAGCGCCGTTTCAACGGCCCAGAGTTTGCGCTCCAGCCCCTTGTCCGACAGCCCCGCCCCCCGGCCCGTCATCTCCGCCACGGGGCGGTTCAGCAGCGCGCAGGCCACGGCGGAGCTGGTGGTGGTGTTGCCAATGCCCATCTCCCCGGTGGCGATGAGTCCCGCGCCCCGGCCCTTCAGCTCCTCCACCAGCTCCACCCCGGTGAGGACGGCCTGCTCCACCTGGTCCCGGCTCATGGCGGGGCCCTCGGTGATGTCGTGGGTGCCGTTGCCAACCCGGCGGTCCATCACGCCGGGGATGGTCCCCGGGTCCCGCATCCCCATGTCCACCGGAACCACTTTACAGTTGGCCACCTGGGCCATCTTGCACACCGAGGAGCGGTTGGTCCCGGCGTTGCGGGCCACCGCCGCCGTCACGGTGTAGTCGGTCTGGGTGACCCCCTGGTCCACCACGCCGTTGTCGGCGCACAGCAGCAGCAAGGCCCGGTGGGATATGTCGATCTTGTGATTCAGGGTGAGGGCGGCCATGTCCTCCACCGCCATCTCCAGCAGTCCCAGACTGTCCAGGGGCTTGGCAATGGACGCCCACTGGCGGTGGGCGGCTTCCCGGGCCTCCCTCTCCCTGGGGTCGGGCCGGATGGCGTCCAGAATTTTCTTGATGGTCTTACTCATGGCAAATCCGTTCCTTTCTATACAGCTCCGCCGCCCGGACAAACCGTTCCGTCAGCTGGGGGCAGCCCGCGAAGTAAAGGTGGGGGAAGGCGGCGTAGAGGCGTTTCCCCACAAAGCCGCACCTCCAACTGCGCCCCGTCAGGGGCTTGACTGCGGTGAGGTCCTCCCCGTTTTGGGTGGAGTCCCAGTAGTGGAACTCGTGGACGGGGACGGACTCCCCCGCCCGGAACAGCAGACTGTCCTCCTCCGCACACAGCTGGGCGTAGCCGAACCGCACCAGCCTCTCCTTCCGCAGACCCGCTCCGGGCAGATGCCCGGCCATGAGGCGGGCCTTTCCGTCCATCCCCTCCAGGGTGCGGCCCAGGTACAGAAACCCGCCGCACTCCGCCACGGTGGGCATGCCGCCCGCCGCCGCCCGGACGGCCTCCCGCATGGATTGGTTGTCCGCCAATTGGGCGGCGTACAGCTCCGGGTAGCCTCCGGGCAGGTACAGGCCCCCGGCCCCCTCCGGGATTTTTTCGTCATGGAGGGGGCTGAAAAACAGCAGCTCGGCCCCGGCGTCCTCCAGGGCGTCCAGGGTCTCGGCGTAGGTGAAGCAGAAGGCCTCGTCCCGGGCCACCGCCAGGGGGACCCGTTTCTCCGCCCCGGGCGGCGGGGCGGGCGGGGCCTCCCAGCCCTCCCGCCGGTCAAACAGGGCGAAGAATTTCTCCCAGTTCAGCGTACCGCTTAACGTCTGGGCCGCCTGCCGGATGCGGGCGGTCAGGTTCTCAATCTCCCCGGCGGTCTGTAGACCCAGGTGGCGGCTCTCCAACACCGCCTCTTCCAAATGGGGCAGGTATCCCACCACAGGCAGTCCCGTTTCCTCCTCCAGCATGGGGGTCAGGCTTTTGGCCAGCATGGGGGAGCAGTCGCTGAGGAACAGGCCCGCGATATGGCTGGGGGTTCGGAAGGCCGTCAGTCCCCGGATCTGAGCCGCCAGGGTGAGGCTGGCCCCCTTGGGCCGCACCGCCATCAGCACGGGCAGATCCAGGGTGTGGGCCGTGTGCCAGGCGCTGGCCCGGTCCGTGGTCCCCCCCAGGCCGTCATAGAAGCCCATGGCCCCCTCCGCCACAATGGAGCCCCGGCCCCCGCCGTACCGGCGGTAGAGGCCCCGGACCCTGTCCTCACCCGCGAGGAACAGGTCCAGGTTGTGGCTGTCCACCCCCAGGGCGGAGCGGTGGAACATGGGGTCGATATAGTCGGGCCCGCATTTGAAGGCGCAGGGGTCCAGCCCCCGGTCCTTCAGCGCCGCAAGCAGGGCGCAGGCGAGCACCGTCTTGCCGCTCCCCGAGGCGGGCGCGGATATCATCAGCTCAACCATGGCAGTTCCCCGTGATGAGGAAGGTAGGGTTGTTGGCCATGAGCAGGTGGAGGCCCCCCGCCGGTTTGGTCCGGCTGACGGCGATCTGGGTGACCTGGACCTCCAGCCCCCGGCCGGTGAGGGCGGCGACGGCGGCGGACAGGGTCTCCACCGCGATGGCGGAGACGCACAGCCGGGCCGCAGGGTTCTTGCCCAGCGCCGCGGCCGCGATCTCCTCCATTCCGCCCTTGGTGCCGCCGATGAATACGGCGTCGGGAGCGGGCAGGTCCTCCAGGGCCTGGGGGGCCCTGCCCTCCACCAGCTGTAGATTCCAGGCGGAAAATTTCTCTCTGTTTTCACGGATGAGGGCACAGGCTTCCGGCTGGCACTCCACGGCGAACACCCGCCCCTGGGGCGCGGCCAGGGCCAGCTCCACGCTGACGCTGCCGGTGCCCGCCCCCACGTCCCACAGGGTGTCGCCGGGGCGGACGCCCAGCTTGGCCAGGGCGGCGGCCCGCACCTCCTGCTTGGTCATGGGTACCTGTCCCCGGATGAAGCTGCCGTCGGGCAGGCCGGGACAGCGGCGCTCTCCCAGGGGGACCGCCTCCGCCAGCATCACCGACAGGGAGGGGAAGACCCGCCCCGCCAGCTCCGCCGCCCTGCCGGTGGTGATCCGTTCCTCTGGTCCGGCCAGATTCTCCCCCACGGTGACGGACAGCCCGCCCAGTCCAGCCCGCGCGAGCCGTTCGCACAGCTCCCCCGGCCCCAGGGTTCCCCCGGTGAGGAAAAAGGCGGGCCTGCCTGTGGACACCGCCGCCACCGGGTCACAGTCCTGCCCGTGGGCGGATATCAGCGCCCAGTCCTGCCAGGGCAGGCCCAGCCGGGCGGACAGCAGCTGTACGCTGGACACCCCCGGGAGCACCCGGGCGGGGATGTCCCGCTCCGCCAGCAGGGGCAGCAGGCCCCGTGCGCCGGAGTGGAACCCGGCGTCGCCGCTGTAGGCCACCACGCAGGCGCAATTTTGCCGCAAAATGCCCTCCAGCAGCTCCTGGGGCTTCACGGCGGCAATCCGATTTTCCGTGCAGCCCTGGGGCAGGCCGTCCAGCAGCCGCTTGGCCCCCAGAATACACCCGGCGTCTCTCAGCGCGGCGGCGCACTCCGCCGTCATGGTCTCCTCACGGCCTCCGCCCAGGGAGGCCAACGTCACCCGCATCCCATCATCTCCCTGCATTGTTGTAATACGCCCTCGTAGCCCAGCCCCTCTTCCCGGGGGCGGCGGATGAGCACCAGCCTGGCCCCCGCGGCCTGAGCCGCCGCCGCCTTCTCCCCAAAGCCTCCGGCGGGGCCCCCGTCCTTGGTGACCAGATAGGCAATGCGGTACTGCCGAATCAGGGCCTCGTTCAGCTCCTGGGAGAAGGGGCCCTGAAGGGCCAGGATGTGGCTGGAGGGCACCCCCGCCCTCCGGCAAGCCTCCAGGCTGGAGGCCAGGGGCAGCACACGGGGGTACAGCCGCTCTCCGCCCAGGGGGGTGAAAGCGTCCAGCTCCTTGGCCCCAGTGGTGAGGAGGATATTGCCCTGGGTGGCGCTCAGCCAGTCCGCCGCCGTCTGGGCTCCGGCGAACACCGCCGCCCCCTCCGGCACCGGGCTCTCCTCCCGCAGAAGGCGCAGCAGGGGCACCCGCTCCCCCTCGCAGGCGGCCCGGATGGAGCGGCTGGCCTGGAGGGCGTAGGGGTGGGTGGCGTCCACGCACAGGTCCGCCCCCGCCACCGTCCGGGCCATCTGGGTCTCGTCCATCCGGCCGGACAGCACCGTGATACCCGGCGCTTCTCCCTGCTCCTCCCGGCCGTACTCGGTGGCCACGCACACCGTCACCGCCCCTCCCAGCGCCGCCAGGGCGCGGGACAGCCGCCGCCCCTCGGTGGTGCCGCTGAACAGGATAACTCTCATAGCGCCCGCTTCTTCTCGTAGCCCCTGGGGGTAATCATCCGCCCATGGTCCGCCAGGGTGGTGGAGGAGCCGATGAATACCGTGGAGAACATGTCCAGCTGGGTGTCCCGCAGCTCGCCCAGGGTCAGAACTTTGGACTCCTCCCCCGCCCGGCCGGTGTTGCGCACGTAGCCGCACACCGTGTTGGGGCTCACCCCGGCGTCCAGCAGGATGCCGCAGGCCTTTTGCAGATAGTCGGGCCGCTTGTGGGAGGCGGGGTTGTAGAGGACCATGGAGAAGTCCCCCGCCGCCGCGCAGCGCAGACGGTTGTCAATGACCTCCCAGGGGGTGAGCAGGTCGGACAGGGAGATAACGCAGAAGTCGTGGCCGATGGGGGCCCCCAGCAGGGCGGCCCCGGACAGGGCGGAGGTCACCCCGGGCGCCACCTCCACCTCCACCTCCGGCCACTGGGGGGCCAGCTGAAGGACGGGGCCCGCCATGCCGTATACACCCGCGTCCCCGCTGCACACCAGGGCCACCGTCTTTCCGCTGTCCGCCGTCTCCAGCGCCCAGCGGCAGCGGTCGATCTCCTTTGTCATGGGGGTGGTGTAGGTCTCCTTGTCCGGGTACAGCCCGGACACCAGGTTCACATACACCGTGTAGCCGCACAGCACCTGGGCGTCTTCCAGGGCGGCCCGGGCCTGGGCGGTGAAATATTTCTGATCGCCGGGGCCAAGACCCACCACATACAGCCGTTTTGCCATACTCTCAGCCTCCCTGGGCGGGGGAACCGGTCCCCTGCCGGAATTCGGTGGTGAACTCCGGGTCGTAGAGCTTGCTGCGTTCATAGCTCCGGCCCAAGAAGCCCCCCACCAGGATGATGGCGGTTTTCCAGATGCCCGCCGCGTCGCCCACCGCCGCCAGAGTGCCCACGGTGCAGCGGACAATCTTCTCCTCCGGCCAGGTGGCCTTGTACACAATGGCGGCGGGGGTGTCCTCATCGTAGGCCCCGCCCGCCAGCAGCGCCGCCTGGACCTGCTTCTGCATCCCGGCGGACAGGAAGATGGCCATGGAGGCCCCGTGGGAGGCCAGCTTTTCCAGGCTCTCCCCCTCGGGCACCGGGGTGCGGCCCGCCATCCGGGTGATAATCACCGTCTGGCTCACCCCGGGGAGGGTGTACTCCGCCCCCAGGGCCGCCGCCGCCCCGCAGAAGCTGGACACCCCCGGCGTGTCGTCCCAGGGTATCCCCAGCTTGTCCAGCTGGTCCATCTGCTCCCGGATGGCCCCGTAAAGGCAGGGGTCCCCGGTGTGCAGCCGCACCAGGTCCAGTCCCCTGGCCTGGGCCTCCTTCATCACGTCCAGCACCTGCTCCAGGGTCATCTCCGCGCTGTTGTAAATGGCACAGCCCTCTTTCACCAGCCCCAGCAGGGCGGGGTTCACCAGACTCCCGGCGTAGATCACAATGTCGGTCCCCTTCACCAGCTCAGCCCCCCGCAGGGTAATCAGGTCGGGGGCCCCGGGGCCCGCTCCCACAAAATGCACCATGTCAGCTCTCCTCCTTCACAATGACGGTGGCGAAATAGCCCACGTTCTCCGGCATGCGCTCCCAGTCGGTGCACACCCGCTCCGTGGGCATGCCGCAGTCCTCCACCAGCGCCGCCCGGTCCAGCTGTCCGGCGGCCGCCAGCGCCTCTTTTATCTCCGCCAGACCCCGGCCCGCCTTCATCAGCACCTTGCCCCCGGGCTGGGCCGCCAGCGGGGCCACAGGCCCTTTGCCCACCGGAATGACCTGGAGGGGGGAGCCCCAGCTCGCCAGGGTGGCGCTGAGCCGGGCCGCCGCCGCGCAGAAGCTGGGCACGCCGGGGATCATCACCGTCTCGTACCCCCGCTTTTTCAGGATGTCCATGAGATACCCCCAGGTGGCGTAAATGGATACGTCCCCCAAATTGGGCATGGCCACGTCCGCTCCGCCGTCCAGATGGGCCTGGATCGCGTCCGCCGCTTTCTCATGGGCGGCGTGGAGCAGGGCCTTGTCCCGCTCCATGGTGAAATACAGGGGCAGAATGGTCTTGCCCGTCAGGTCCACCGCCCCCCGGACGATGTCCAGGGCCAATGTCTCGCCGCTCTTGGTCTGGGGCGCGGCGATGACGGGGCACCGCTCCAGAATATGTACCGCTTTCAGGGTGATGAGCTCCGGGTCCCCGGGGCCCACCCCCACGCCGTAGCAAACGCCTTTCTTCACTTCCATCCCTCCAAAATCTCCTTTGCCTGCTTCGTCTGGCCCAGGGGGCCGTATACGTTGGAAAACATCACCGCGCCGGTGGCGTAGGCCCCTGCCGCCCGCCGCTCCAGGTGGAGCTGGATGGCGTCCAGCAGGCTGGCCGTCACCGCCTCCCGCAGTCCGGCCCCGTCCAGCAGCCCGATGCAGGCGTCGGTGGTGGCCGCGGCCATCAGGCTCCGGCACAGCTCCACACCGGCCCCGCACAGGGCGGCGTGGGCACAGAACAGCTCCATCCGGCAGTCGGCGTACTTGGAATGAGTGTTCATGATCCCCCCAGCCGCCTTTACCAGCTTGCCCGCGTGGCCTACCAGCACCACCCGCTGAAACCCCTGGGCGGCGGCGATGTCCAGGGCCTCCCCCAGGAAGTTGGAGCACTTCACCACCGGCACGCCCAGGCCGTCCAGTCCTGTGGCCCGCAAAAAATCCTCCCCGTAGTTGCCGGGGGTCAAAATCAGGTCCTTCGACTCCACCGCCGCCTGCCGCATCTGGACGGCCACGGTGTCCACAATGGCCTGTTCGCTCATGGGTTCCACCACGCCGGAGGTGCCCAGAATGGACAACCCTCCCACCACCCCCATCACCGGGTTGAAGGTCTTGGCCGCCCGCTCCGCACCGCCGGGGATGGAGATCACCACCTCCATGCCCCCCCGGAAGCCCAGCCTGGCGCAGGCCCGCTCCACCTGCTCCCGGATCATCCGCCGGGGCACCTGGTTGATGGCGGCCTCGCCCACCGGCTGGTCCAGGCCGGGCTTGGTCACCCGGCCCACCCCCTCGCCGCCGTCGATGCGCACCCCGGAGGCCTCTGTTTTCCGCACCGCCGCCCATACCAGCATCCCGTCTGTCACGTCGTAGTCGTCCCCGGCGTCCTTTTGGACCGCGCACCGGGCGGTTCCGCCCGCCAGCTCCGCTCCCGCCAGGGCAACGTTGACCTCCAGACCCTTTGGGGTGGTCAGCGAGACCCTGTCCGGGGCCCGCCCCGTCAGCAGCAGCTCCGCCGCCGCCCCCGCCGCCAGCGCCGCGCAGGCGCCCGTGGTGTAGCCGCAGCGCAGCATGGTCCGGCCGCTGCGCGTATAGTGTTCAAAATTCCCCGTAGCCGCTCCCTCCCCTGTGTGAAAACAAAAAAGCGCCCCTGCTGAAGCAGGAACGCATAACGCCCCATTGAGCGGGGCCGATCAAATCGTGATGCTTCCGGTTTCGGCAGAAAAACCAAACTGCCATGTATCTGACTTATCCTCCCTATTATATAAGGAAGCATCACAGTGACCGACTCGCAGGGACTCTCACCCTATTCCATGGACCGCCGGGGGCGGCTTGCAGCTGGCACGTTATCGAATTGGTCACATTGTATCATACAACCGGGCCACTGTAAATAGAGACTGTGAATTTTTTCTAATTTTAGGCGCTGCCTGATTTCTGGCGCTTTGGTGCAACGTTGACTTTTGGGGGCGAATGGTGTAGAATAATGCCGGGTCCCGTGGGAGGGAACCCGGCGACGGCAGGCGGTTTGGCTACGCCAACCCGAAAGGGGGGACGTACATGCCTATTATTGTGACCTTTCATCCGTTCGGTTTTACCGTAACGATTCGGATCACAAAAAGGGACAACCGCCACTCTGCCAAGTGACGGTTGTCATGCTTTTGATAACCCAAACTAGCTGAGCCAAACCGCTTGCCCGGGGGAACAAACACGGGACTTTTTATGTTTATTATAATCGATAGGCGCAAGCTTGTCAAGTGGTTGCTCCCAAATAGGCAACACCGCCCCCCTTATCCCTCCCCACTGGGAGGGATAAAATTATGCAGCACACAGAAAAGTACAAGCTGAATCTGATTGAGCCGTCCGACCCGTTCCTGCCGGACGGGCTCAACGAGAACACCCGCAAGCTGGAAACGGTGGTGAGCGAAACCCTGGAGGGGATGGACGCAAGGGTCACGGTGCTGGAGGCGCATAAGTTTGCCTGCGGCACCTATCTCGGGACCCGCAAAGAGGGCTCCGAAATTCAATTCGTCCCTTTGCCCTTCACCCCGAGGGCTGTCCTCACCCACATGTCCCCCGGTTCTTACTCCTTCAGTTCACAGGCCTTCACCGTCGCTTCGGATCACGTTCCCGAGAACGCCGCGCTCATCCTGGTGGAAAACGGGTTCCATGTCCGCAGCGACGTCAACCTGCACAACGTGTATTACAATTTCGTCGCGTTTGCCTGAGCGTGAAAAAAGGCCCCCCGGGATTCCCGGGGGGCCTTTTTGCGTTGGTTTGGGGTTTTGCCGGGGCTCGCTTAGCCGATGGTGAAGGTGCCAGAGCTCAGCGCAGCGCCAGTCGTGGTATTGACGATCCTATAGGTATAGGTGCCGGAAGTCAGGTTCTGAGCGATGGTAGCGCCAGCGGCAACATGCGCACCGCTCATGTCAATGCGGGCACACTGGCCAGAAGCACTAGCGGAAGCAGTGCCGGTCTCGAAGTACACAACTGTGTTGGAGCTGTTGGTAATGGTCAGAGACACGGTAGTGCCGCTGGCCGCAGTGTACGGGAAGTACAGCAGGTTTGCGGCGGAGGCAAGGTCGGCAGGAACCGCCTTGAGTCTAGGCGCGTAGACCACACGGTTCGGGCCCATGCCCTGGAGAACGCTCAGCAGGCCGGCGTCAGTCATGCCAGTGGTGTCGAGGGTCTGGACACCAGCGGTGAAGGTCCTGATGTTGCTGGGTTCGTCGGGCGTCACATCGGGATCGGGCGTGATGTACACCTGAGTGGCGGACAGGGCCGCGCCGTTCTCATAAACGATGGTCACGTCGCAGACGCGGCTATTCAGCCACTCCAGCTCGCCGATGATCTTGGCAGTGGGAGCGATGTAGTACACATCGCCGTCCGTTGTGCCGCTGTACACCACAATGCGGTTGCCCAGGCTCACCCGCTCATAGCGCATGTTGGTGGTAGCATCACCGGTATTGTAGTACACAGCCTCGGTGACAGCGGTGTAGCTGTTGCCGTTGGCAGCGCCAATGCCGAAGTTCACGCCGCCGGTCCGAATCTGATCGACCTCGCCAGCAACAGCGGAAACGCCGTTATCGTCGAACTCCAGCACGGTGTCGGTGTCGTTGCTCCAAGTGCTGCCGGTGTACTTAGCCAGGATGTACTGGCCCCAGTCGGTGCTGCTGGCCTCGTTGTTGGCCTCCATCACGCTGGCCACCACGTCGTTCCTCATCTGGAGGGCGAACAGGTGGGCCTTGTAGCCGTTGCTGCCCTGGATGGTGTTGAACACAGTGCGGTTGGTGGTGGTAATGGTCTCAGCCTCGCCATTGAGGTAGCCCTCGATGGTGCCGGTGCTGCTGGCGGCATCCCAGCGGGCGGCGCCGCCGTTGTAGTAGAACAGGCCGTAGGTGATCACGCCGGGCACGTTGCCGGCAATGTACAGATAGTCGGCGCGGCCGTCGCCGTCCACGTCAGCCCAGTCAACCTCGGCGCCATTGTCCAGGGTCACGTCGCCGGGCAGGGTGTCCAGGGTGTAGACGCTCAGACCGCGGCTGTAGTTGCCGCTGCGGATGATGATCTCAGTGTCGTTGTCCAGCCACACGTTGGCGGCGGCCCTATCAGGAGTGCTGTTGTTCAGAGTCAGGAAGCCCAGGCTCTTGAACAGCTTGCCATTGGTGGCATTGGCCGCAGCGTTGAAGTTGTTCACGTACAGGCCGTTGTTCATGTTGGTGTTGTTTTCACCAGCGCTGGCAGCCAGGTTCGCGCCGGTGGTGTTCAGGGTGTGACCGGCCACCTCGATAGCCACCACGGTGTCGTCGGAAGCGGTGGTGAACTCGAACATGTGGTCAAACAGGATGCCGAAAGCGTCAGCAAAGTAATTCTCGGTGCCGATATTGCTGCCGAAATGGGCGTTGGTGTTGGTCACGGCGCTGGGAGCCATGTACAGCCAGCCCACGTTCTCGGCCTCAGCGGAAGTGGGAGTGGGGTTGACAGCGGCCGGACCGGCGCTCATGGCGGAGTGGGAGGCGTTGTCATACACGGGCCACAGGCAGATGGTGTTGTCGGCGGTAACCGGGGTGGCCACACCGTTCACATCCACAGTGCCGTTCATCTGGAGGGCGGTGTTGGGATTGGCGCCGTAATCCTGGCCATTTGTGGTTCCAACATCAGGCACATTAGACCCTTGGCTCATCAGGAAGCGGTCAACCTCCACGGTGCCGGTGGTGCCGTCGGTGTACCGAACGGTAGCCATAGCCTTCACCTTGCCGTCGGTCTGGCTGTCGCCCTGAACGAAGGCGGCGTACACGCTGGTGATGACGCCGTAGTTGGTGGCCTTAGCGTCGCCGATGCCGATCAGGTTCTCGTACTGGTCGAAGAACCAGGTAAAGGTGGTGTTGGTCACGCTGCCGGCGCGATCCAGGAACAGGCAGATCTGATCGTTGTAATCAGTGCCGTCCACCTGATGCTTGCCCTGGTTCCAGTAGGTGACAGTCTGCTTGCCCTGCTTGGACTCAGACTTCTGGAGGACCCAGGCGTTGATGCCCTGGACCAGGGTGTAGGTGGGTTGACCAGCGGCAGCGATAACGACCTTATTGGTCTCGAACGCGGCCTTTTCCAGAGCGGCCTGGTCGCCGCGGACGATGTTGTTGCCCAGCGCATCCCAAACGGTGTCTTTCACGCCGGTAACGCCGGTGGTGTCCGCGTTATGATCCTTGTCGGTGTAGGCGTTGATCAGGATGTAGTCGCCAGCGGCATATTCATCCCAGTTGGCGGCGTCGTCGCTCTTCTTGGAGATGATGCGGGTGGACTGAGCGTTGGCGGCCACGCTGGTCACGTTGGTCTTGCTCTCGCCGTCATAGATGGTCACTTCCAGCTTGGCGGGAGTAATCACATGGCCGGCGGGGTCCAGCTTGGCGTCGGTCTTGGCGGTGACCCGGGCCAGCATGGTATCGACCATGGTGACCACCTTGTCATGGTTGTCCGCAGTGTCGGTGAACCAGGGGTTCACCATCTCGTAGTACACCTTGGTCAGACGGCCCTGGCCGCCCACCTTGGTCACAGTGTCGGTGGCGACTACACGGTAGTCGTCGGTGAGGGGAGTCTTCTGGTTGACGTACAGACGGAAATTCTCTTCGACGTCGAAGTCCACAGCATCGGCCACGTCGCACTCGTGGACCTGCTCAGTGGTCTGATAGTCGGGAGCCTGCTTGATGGTAGCCACAGGCGCACTGTCTCTGGTCGAGGTGTACCAGGGGTGGTTGGCGGGGATCATGTAGCCCTTGCCGCCGCTAACGGTGGTCACGGCGGAGCCGTTCCACGCGCCGTTGTTGTACCAGCGGTAGCCGGGGTTGCCCCAGGCGTCGATGACCTGCCATGTGATGTCATGGTACAGGCCGAACACCTGCTGGCCCAGGGTGACATTGAAAATGTTGCTGTCCGCGCCAGCCACGCTCTGCTTGTCGTTGTAGGCCAGAGCGGGGGTGTAGGTCACGGTGGGGACGGTGGCGATGGTCATGAACACCAGGTCGGCCACCACCTCACGGGGAGCGGCCATGTTCAGGGTCTGCTCCATGTGGGCGGCGGTGACGTTGCGGGTCACGCCAAGCTGGCGGGACAGGGCGGCCACGTTGACCTGCCACTGGGAACCCACGAACTCGTTGCCCTTGCCGTAGCCCACGGCCCGCAGGATCATGGCCAGGACCTCATACCCGGTCACCTGCCCGTAGGGGTTGAAGGTGGTGGGAGTGGTGCCCTTGATGTAACCGGCGTTCTGGCAGTAGCCGACATAACCGGCAAACCAGTCGTCGGAACTCACATCGGTGAAGGTGCCATAGTCCTTGTACAGGTCGTTCTGCCTGTTGGTCACGTCGCCGGTGACGGCGCGGTAGATCACAGCCGCCGCCTCAGCGCGGGTGATCTTGTCGCCGGGACGGAAGCCCTTCTCGTCGCCCTGGAAGACCTTCAGGCCGGTCAGCACCTGGACGCCTTCGGTGAACTCGGCGGTGATGCTGTCCTTATCCGGATAGTCCTCAAACTTGACGTCGGCGGCGCTGGCGCCCAGCATAAGGCTGAAGGCCATCGCTAACGCAAGCGTGAGCGCGAGAAGCTTCTTCAAGTTTCTCATTGGATAGTTTCCTCCTTGTTTAATTTCGCCTTTTTTCGAAAACTTTTTCGGCGTGATGCAGGGGATAAGCCATCCTGTGGCCGTCCAGAGGCGAAAAGAGGTCCGCCATTGGAGGAAATGTGAGATTTCAACTTGTTTTTGTCCCGGGGCTGTGGTACAATAAGCATAGTATTCCGCCCTATTTTTTCATCCATGAGGTGATCTTATGATAAGTGGTATTTCTGGAATGAGCCCCTGGGCCGCTTACGGCGTCTATGGCGCGTCCTACGCCGCCCGGGCCCAGGGCGCGGACAAGGCCCAGTCCGTCCAGCGGCCGTCGGCGGTGTGGACTGCTAGAAAAGCCGCCCAGCCCGAGACCCCCGTTCAACCCGTCTCCGCCGTCAAGCCGGTCAGCGGCCAGGAGATGAAGCCCAGTCAGTTTGGGCTGAACATCCGGGAGGGCGCTGACCCGGTGGAGATGGCGGTGCGTATGCGCATCAGGTACATAGGAGACAACCCGGCCCAGCAGGGGGCCGCCGCCCAGGCTGCGGGCATGGACAAGGCCCAGGCCCCCGAGCTGGCCGGACTGAAGGGCACTGAGGCCCAGAAGGCCGCGCTGGGGGAGGCCAAGAGCCCTCAGGAGGTCATGGAGGAGGGCGAGTGCCAGACCTGCAAGGAGCGCAAATACCAGGACGGCTCCGACGACCCCGGCGTGTCCTTCAAGACCCCCACTAATGTGGCCCCGGAGCAGGCGGCCTCCGCCGTGCGGGGCCATGAGAACGAGCACGTGGTCCGTGAGCAGGCCAAGGCCCAGCGGGACGACCGCAGGGTGGTCAGCCAGTCTGTGACCTATCACAACGCGATCTGCCCGGAGTGCGGCAAGACCTACGTGTCCGGCGGCACCACCCGCACCGTCACCAAAGCCAATAACAGCCGGCAGGACGGCCAGCAGAGCCAGCAGCAGGACCCCCGGAAGCCCTTCTCTGCGGTGGCGTGAGAAAAAGGATAAAAATTGAGCCCCCCGGTGAAAACCGGGGGGCTCAATTCACGCCTTAGCGGGTTTGATGGGTTTGATCTTGGTCATGGCCCTGGAGATGGTCTCCAGGGAGGCGGTAGGGTTTCTCCGCTTGAGATAGGCGATGCAGCCCAGACAGGCGGGGATGAGGAACAGGTCGGCCAATATCCACGCCGCCGGGGAGGCAAAGCAGGCGGCGGTGTAACCCGCGGCGGGGACGAAGAGACGGCCCACAGCTGTGCGGGCGATCATCTCCAGCACACCGGCCAGGATGGCGAAAGCGCCGAAGCCCATGCCCTGGATGGAGAAGCGAAGGATGTTTACCAGGGCCAGAGGGAAGAAAAACGCGGCCTGTGCGACGATATACTGGCTGGTCAGTCCTACCAGCGTTTCCAACTGGGGCTCGGAGGAGCTGAGGAACAGCATGACGCTCTGGGGAGCGAAGAAGAACATTCCCACAAAGGCGGCGGCGGAGTAGCCCAGCCCCAGCAGGGAGCAGGACCGCACCCCCTGGCGCAGCCGGTCCAGGCGGCCCGCGCCCACGTTCTGGCCGCAGTAGGTGGCCATAGCGGCCCCCATGGCGTCAAAGGGGCAGGCCAGAAGCTGATACACCTTGCCGCCGGTGGCCACCGCAGACACGTAGACGCTGCCCAAGGCGTTGACGGCGGTTTGCATCACGATGGAGCCGATGGCGGTGATGGAGTACTGGAGCCCCATGGGCAGGCCCATGGCGCACAGCCCCTTGCAGGCGTCCCAGTCGAAGCGGCGCTCCTCCTGGGTGATGTGGAGGATGGGGAATTTCTTCACCATGTAGATCAGGCAGGCCACGCCGGACACCGCCTGGGACAGCACGGTGGCGATGGCCGCCCCGGCCACCCCTGCGTCAAAAAGCAGGATGAACATCAGGTCCAGCACGATGTTCAGTCCGGCGGACAGGGCCAGAAAATACACCGGGGTCCGGCTGTCCCCCAAGGAGCGGATGACGCCGGCCAGAAGGTTGTATAGGAAGATCACGGGTATGCCCATGAAAATGATGAAAATGTAGGCGTTGGCGTCTTCAAAGAGGTCGGCTGGGGTGTCCATGGCGGTGAGGATGTCCCGGCAGAAAATGCAGGTGGCCACGGTGAGCACCAGGGCGATGACGGCGGACAGGTAGGCTGCGTTGGCCACAAACCGGCGCATCTGGGGGTAGTCCTTCGCCCCCATCTTCTGGGCCACCGGGATGGCGAAGCCGGAGCACACGCCAAGGCAGAAGCCGATAACAAAGAAGTTGATGGAGCCGGTGGAGCCCACCGCGCCCAGGGCCTGGGAGCCCAGGAGCTTGCCCACGATCATGGCGTCCACCATGTTATAGAGCTGCTGGAACAGCAGCCCGAACAGGGTGGGCAGCGTGAAGCCCAGGATCAGCCGCATGGGGCTGCCTGAGGTGAGATCTTTCGTCATAAGTGATTGCCTCCTTCCAAGGCGGGATGGTTTGGTTCGGTGAATGGCCTCCCTGGGGCGGGCCCTCTGTAACACGGCCCCAGCTTGCTGACCTATTATAGCCGTTTCGAGGAGGAAAGCAAGTGGTTTTTTTCACAAGAATTTCTTACGGATTTCTGTAGATATCGGAGTTTTACCAATTATGAAAAAAGAATCCGTGCAAATTGGTTGATTTTCCCGCAAACTGTTTGTGAAAAACGCCAAAGGTCCCGCCCCCATGGGGGCGGGACCTGATTTTTGTGCCGCGCGGGGCTCAGCGGGGCTTGCGTTTTTTGATCTCCTGCCGCTGAATGGTGAAAATGGCCTGGAGAAGCCGGTCCTGGTCCCGGGGGGACAGGGACTCAAACTGACAGCCGTAGCGGTTCACGCCCTTTCTCCACTCGCTGGCCCGGCGGATCTGGCAGTTGAAGGAAAAAGCGGGCGCGCCCGTGATGAGAGGGGCCTCATCAACCAGGAGCCGGTCGCCCTCCACAAAGATCTCAGGGCAGCTGATGAGAATACCCCCGGCGCTGATGTCCAGCACGTTGCAGGGGAACTGGGCCCCGGCCCGCCCGGAGCGGACCGCCCGCCTGCTGCATCTGGCCTCGATGTCTATGCTGATGCTCTGGCGGAAAAAGGCCCGCTGCTCCCGGACGAAGGTGCTTTGGAGGCGGTCCACCTTCCACATGTGGATGGTGCTGCCGCACACCTTGGCGTGGAGTACGATGTTGCCCGTCTCCTGGTAAAAGCGGACCTTAACCGGCTTGTTCACCAGCACCATGGGCAGGGTGTCGTCGTTGAGCTCCCGGATATACACCCCGCCGTTCTGGATTTTTTCGATCTTTCCCACATAAATCAGGCGGTTTTCCGGGGTCATTACCTCGGCCACTGTGCCGGGCTGCAGCAGAATGGTCTGTTCTGTGCCGGCCTGGGGAACTGGCGTGTCACTCATGGTCCGAGCCTCCTTCTCACATGGTCATGACGAAATGGAGAATCACCGCCGCCTCCGCTCTGGTGATGGAGTTGTGGGGGAGCAGGCGGCCGTTGTCGCCGTTTACCGCACCCAGCTGGACCAGGGCGCTCACTGCGTTCCGGGCGTAGGGGGAGACGGTGGAGCCGTCGGAGAACTGGTTCAGAATGGAGGTGGAGGAGGCGTTGACGCTCCATCCGGCGGCGTCCAGGGCGTTTTTAATCATCACCATGGCGTCCTGGCGGGTGAGCTTGCCGTAGGGCCGGAAGCTGCCCCCGTCGCCGCTGACGATGCCCCGCTGCTTGGCGGCGGCCACCGCTCCGGCAAAGTAGGAGTTGGTGGGCACGTCGGCGAAGCTGTAGCCGCTGACCTCGCTGAACTTGAAGGCCCTGCACAGCATGAGCACAAAGTCACAGCGGTTGATCTGCTGGTTGGGGCCGAAGGCGGTGGCAGTGACGCCCTTGGTCACGCCGTTCAGGTACAGGTAATCCACCGCAGGGGCGGCCCAGGTGTGATAGATCAGGTCGGAGAAGTAGCTGGAGCTGCCATTGCTGGACAGGTTGAGCACAATCCGGCCGTTGACGCTCTGGCCGCTGGTGCTGGTGGCGGTGAAGCTGATGGACACCTGGCCGCTGTACCGGCCCCTGGGCACGAAGCTGAGCTGGCTGATGCTGGGGGAGCCGGAGGCATAGTACCGGGTGCCGGTGTTCACCTGGGAGCCGGTGCGGAAGCCGCTGTAGCCGCTGTACAGCCGTCCGGAGGCGGCGCTGGGCAGGCTGGTAAAGGTGATGTAGGACAGGGCGCCGTCCAGGGCGCCGCTGCAGGCCCTCTGCACGTCCTGGACCGACAGCTGGTATGGGATGGCGGTGGTGCCGGTGTAGGTGATATTACTGGCGGCGGGGGGCGTCACCTCGATGGTCACCTGGCCGGTGAAGGAGGAGCCGTTGGTGTTGTATCCCGTGAAGGGCAGGACCACCGTGCCGGTGTAATTGGAGTTGGCCTGGAAGTACACGTTGGACAGCTGAACGTCCCAGCTGTTGGGGGCGGCGCGGTAGCACCGGGTGGTGGTGGACAGGTTGTTGGTGGTGGAGCTGTTCCCCCTGGTGTAGCGCAGGTTGCCCTGGGCCACGGTGGGCATCTGGGTGAACAGCACGTAGTCCAGGCTGGCCCCGGTTGCGGCGATGCAGGCGGTGTTGAAGCTGTTGGCGCTGAAGTTCACCGATCTGCCGGTGAACACGGTGTAGCGCATGCCGCCGCCCTGCTGGGAGGAGTCCTGCTGTCCCAGGTGGATGGTGCCGGTGAAGGTGTTCCCCTTGATGGTATAGCCGGTGTAGTCAATGTCCACCTGGCTGGGCGTGGTGGTGGTGGGCACGAAGGAGACGCCGCCCAGGGAGGGGGTTCCGCTGTAGTAATAGCTGGTGGTGGAGGCCACGTCGCTGTCATAGTCGCCGAAGCCCCGGTAGTTGTAGAACAAGGTGCCCTCGCTGGAGGGGGGCAGGGCGAAGCGGACATAGGACAGCGGTTCGCCCAGGGTGCTCTGGCTGGCGGCGTTGAAGTCGGCCGGCCTGAAGGTGACCCAGCTGTCCTCCTTCATGGGATAGGAGATATCGGTGGTGCTGCCGCCATTATCTCCGCCGCCGTTGACGGTGATGGTCACCACGCCGGTGAAGGACCGTCCGGCGGTATCCGTCCCCTTGTAGCTGATGCGCACGGTGCCGGCGTAGCCCGCCGCGGGCACGAAGGTTACCCGGTCCAGGCTGGGGTTGCCGGTGCGGCTGTAGGTGGTGCCGGAGGACACCTTGGTGCCGGGCTGGCTGGGGCTGGTATAGTTGTAGTACAGGGTGCCCACGCTGTCCTGGGGCGGGGTGAAGGACACCGAGCGGAGATTGGGATGGTACAGGTTGAAGTCGTCGGACACGAAGTTGACGGGAGCGCCCTCGCTGGAGCTGTACATCACGTCGCCGGTGCCGTTGACGGTGACCCGGATGGTGCCGTTGAAGCTCTGGTTCTTGGTGGACCAGCCGGTGTAGCTGATCTCCGCCGTGCCGCTGAAGGTGTTCCGGGGCACGAAGGACAGGTCGTTCATGGACCGCTGGCCCTGGGGCGCGGTGCCGGGATAGTAGCGGTCCTGGACGCCGACTCCCGCGCCGGTGTCGGCGGAGGAGTGGTGCTGGTCGTGGAGGATGCCCTGCTCGGTGGAGGCTACGGACAGATTGGTGATATAGGCCAGCGGGCTGCCGGTTTTGCTGGTGCAGGCGCTCTGGAGCTGGCTGACCAGCTTGCTGAACTGGAGGGGGCTGCCCGGCGGGGTGGAGGCGGTGATGGCCGCCGCGGTGTCCTCGCCCACGGTGACGGTGCAGGTGGCGGAGAAGGTTCCCTTCCGGGCGGTGATGGTGGCGGTGCCCGGTTTTGCCCCGGTGAGTGTGGTGCTGACGCCGGTCTTGGTGCCCACCCGCACGATGGAGGGGTCGCTGGAGGACCAGTCGCAGGAGCCGTCTCCGGTCTTGGCGGCGCCGAAGGTCTGAGCGGTCACGGTCTGCCGCCGGCCCTCCGCCAGGGTGAGGGAGGTGATGGGCTGAGGCGTGCCGCCGTCCTCGCTTTTGGCGATGGTGATGCCGGAAACGGTGACTGTGATTTCGGCGGGAGTGACCTCCGCCCGGTCCTTTCCGGCGGGGTCCATGGGGGCGGCGGTGATGGTGGTGGTGCCCGGACTCACTGAGTTGATGGAAACCTGGGCCCCGGTGCCGCTGGACACGGTGGCCACAGATGGATTCTTGCTGGTCCAGCGGATGGGGTCGGCGGCGGGGTTGGGATTGGGGGGAGCGGGGGTGAGGATAGCTTTCACATTGACGTAATCGTTCCCGTTCTTTTTGAACGTGTATTCGTAGTGGTTGGTCCCCGGCTTGTTGTTGTCATAGGCAAAATTGAGCCGGATGGACTCCGCCTTGGGGGTGACTGTGACAACGCAGATGGCTTCACCCCGGTTGCCGTAGGCGGTGGCGGTAATCATGGTCTGGCCCGGGCCCACGGCGGTTACCTTGCCATTCTGGTCCACGGTGGCCACATTTTTGTTGCTGCTGTCCCAGGTGATGGTCTTGACGGGGGCGTTGGCGGGGGAGACCGTGGCCCGCAGGGTGACCGTGCCGTCTGCGGGCATGCTGTGCTTCTCCTTGTCCAGCGTCACCTTGTCCGCCAAGGTGGAGTTATCGTCCACAACGGTGATGGCGCAGGTTTTGGAGATGGTCTTGTTGGAGTTGTTTACCCGGAACGTTGCTGTGGCGGTGATGGTGGCGCTGCCCACCTTGACGGCGGTGACCTTGCCGTACTGGTCCACAGTGGCCACGCTGGGGTTGCTGGAGGTCCAGGCTATGGCTGCGCCGGCGCTGCCCTGCCCGGAGGCTGTGGCTGTAAGTCGGGTTTCCCTCGGGCCGGAATCCAGGTTCAGGGTTGCGCTGATGGGGGTGAGGTCCAGGGCGGAGGGGGCCTCCTCCACCGTCACCCGGCAGGTGCCGAATACATTGGTGCCATCTGTGGCTGTGGCTGTGATGGTGGTGGTGCCGGGGCCCACCCGGGTGACCACGCCGTTCTGGTCCACGGTGGCCACGTTCTCGTTGCTGCTGGTCCACTCCAGCTTTTTGTTGGTGGCATAGTCGGGTGTGACAATGGCGGTCAGCTTATAGGAGGTTACGCCGGAGGGCATCACATAGGTGGGAGGGGTAATACGCACGTTTTCAACGGCTGTCCCGGGGATGGCGCGGGTGACGGTTACCTTCCAGGAGCCCAGGGGATAGCCCTCTTTGGAGATCATTTCGATGTCGGCCTGGCCTTCTTTGATACCCTTGACTGTCACGCGGTAGGTGGCGGTGTTGCTGTAGGAATCGTCGGTCCTTACCGGGGTGCCCTCCACCTCGGCCGAATTCGGGTTGTTGGATTTAAAATTGATTGTGGGGATGCGGTCTGCATTGGCATTGATGGTGACGGTGACTGTAGCCGTCTGCCCAGCGGCCACAGTCATGTCCGGTACAGCCTGGACCGGGGAGGTCCCGGCATATACGATGCAGTCCAGAACATTTTTTGTGGTGCCGTCGGTGGCGGCGGCATATTCAATGGTCGCAGTGACTTTCGCACCGGAGACATTGCCTGTGGCGGAAACCTGGGCAAGGCTTTTGTCTCCTGCGTTTGGAGTCACTGTGATAGCGCTGCTGCTCGAACCCCACGTCACCGTGGCGTCAGCGGGCAGGTCACCTCCAACTATGCTCAGGGTCTGCGGCTGGCTGCCGGATAAAACAATCAGCCTGGTGCTGAGATCCAGGCCCTTGATGGAGCCGGGCGTGGTGGGCGGTGTTCCAGGATCATCCGCCCAAGCGGGGGCGCACAGGGAAGCCGCCATAGCCAGAGCCAGGACCAACGCGCCCAGGCGGCGCAAAAAAGCATGTTTCATAACACATTGCTCCTTTGAGAGGAAGTGGTTTCAAAAAGGGGAGCGGGCGGGGGTCCGCCCGCTCCCGGGAACTAACGGTTATTGCTTGATTTCGTAAGTGAATACTGGATTTTCGTTGTTTTCGTCAAGTGTGTAGCTGATGTTTACGTTATAAGGCTTGATAATGGGCGTACCCCAGCGATTGTAAACACCTTGAACCGTAATTGCAAGCGGCCGCAACTCAGAGTCAACCTTAAGCCTGATGGCCGAAATAGGGCCAGTCAGTGTAGTGTCACTTGGAACGGTTATACCAGTCACAAGGATAACCTTATCGCCTAGGCCGGCGAACTCAGTGCCGCTGATCAGGCCGCTGTCACCACTCTGCGCGATTGGATGGAGCAGATTATCATAAAGCCCTGTGTTGAACTGCAGCAAAATTTCGCCCGTCACTCTCTTAGTATCCTTATTGTAGGAAATGGCCAAAGATACGGATGTCAGCACAGGCGGCTCATCGTCCATGACCTGGAGGGGGTAAGTGGCCCGGAAAGAGGTGCTCTCTTCGGACGCACCCATGGCATAGGCCAGACAGATATAGTTCACGCCCGTCCGCAAATTCTCACGGGAGAACGCCATAGCCTTCCGCCCGGTGGCGGCGTCTCCTGCCACAGTAATCTTCTCGGTTCCCCAGTAGGCCTTAACCAAGTTGCCTGCGTTCGTGGACTCAATCACCTGCCGCACCTCCCGCCTGGTGTTATCGTCCGCGAAGTGATCGAACAGGGAGGGCTTGATCCCCGTGCCGCCAACCGCGCCGTAATCGTGATAGAGGGCTTCCTTCACCGTATAGCTTTGGGCGGCGGTGCCCAACTTGTCGAAATCAGCCTTCAAATCCGCCCTGACGTGATTCGAGAATGGCTCATTGAGCAGTTGGAAGTCATTGGCCACGCTGCTCTCAATCAGCAGTACGGAGCGCACATCAGCGGTGCGGTTTACGATGGCGTCAACCGAGGTGGCGCTGGTGCCCTGCAATTGCAGGCCGGGCCGCCGGGGCATATCTGTGGTAAAGCGGTAACAATAAATGTTCTCGTTATAGATGGCGGACACGCCGCGGGTCAGCAGACAGACCAGATACACCTTGTTGGCGTCCAGCTTTCCCGTCAGGTCGATGACCGCCCGGCTGTAGGCGGGTACGCTGGCGGTGGTGCCCTTGATCACGTTGGGGAACTCTCTGGTGTTGATGAAAGAATCCCGGATGGGCACGTCAACAGTACACTCCGTAATGCCCGGCGAAGTCGCCAGGTCCGGGTCTCCGGTCATGAGGGGCACCTCGCCCAGCGGGGGAACAGTAGTGCCCTTCAGCACATCCATGGCTGGGGTGTAGTCGGTTACGTCTTTCACATCGCTCTCAATGAGCTCCAGGTTTTCGTTCAAGGCGGTGCCGCTTTTGGAGAGGTTGCTCAGAGGAATAATCAGGTAGTAGACCTGCCCCGGGCGGTTCAGAGTCATGGAAATCTCAGCGCCCACATCGGCGACGCTGATGGTGGGTTTGTTGTTGATATCCGGGGCCTTGCTGTCGGTGAAGAGTTTGGACATGGTGAAGGGGTCAGGGGTACCCACCGAGATCACGCCCAGTTTCAGCGCCTGGTCATACTCGGCCTGGGTGCTGCCGTTGATCACTTGGTTGGACAGCAGGCTGCGGGTGCCGGCCACGATGGACACCCGGATGGACGCCGTCTGGTTCCAGGAGGAGAAGTCGTCCACACCCTCCAGCTTGTTCACGTGGATAGCGTACTCCTTCTTGGTCATATCCTGCAGCTTTCCAAAATCAGGGGTGGGGTTCGCCGTGCCGGTGAGCCACTTGTTGACGCTGCGGTAGGTGAAGCCCTGGTTTTGGTCCACTGGGATGTCCAGCGTACACATCTCAGCCCAAGTTCCGCCAGGGTCCCGGGAGTACAGGGTCACATTCATGGAGGTGTCCGCCCAGATCAGCATATCCCAGCGCATGCCTTCGTCGTTTGTATTGGCGACGTCCTGAGGATCGGCAATGAAGTGGTAGTCAATGCGGCCAGGATCATTAGGCTTTGTGGGATCTGTCACATTGTCCATGGTCAGCTCGTCACCTGGAGACAGCGATACCTTGGCGAACCGGGTAGTGAAGGTCAGGTCACAGGGCGAGGGGTCCAGCTCGTTGGGCGGGGTGGCCAGGTCGAAAATTCCAGCCAGATGGAAATAGTAGGAGGCGCCGCTGGCCAGGTTCAGGGCGCTGCTGGCCAAGTCGGCGGTGCCGTCCGCGAACCGCACCTGGGGCAGGCGGACCTGAATTCTGCCGCTGCCGTCGTCCAGCGTCTCCACAATGGCGTTGCGCCAGTCCACCACCCAGTCATTTCCAATAGTGGTTTCGTTGTCCTGGTCCCGGACGACGGCTTCCTGGTGCTGGCCGTCAGGAGTGCCGACGTACAGCTTCATGTAGGTGTCCAGCGCCTTGGCCAGAGCGTTGCGGGCAGTATTGTAGGCCCCCTGCTTGTCGGTGTCGTCGGGGGCGTTGCCAGCCTCCTCCCCAGTCTTTTTTACATCATTATACAAGTTTAAGAAAATGTCTTTGTCTTTGGCGGTGGTGCCCTTGACGCCCTCGGAGAAAATGATGCGCACGTCGGCGTTGGCCTGGGGCTGCTCGGTGACCTCGGTATTGTCCGGGTTGGTGAAGCGCAGCTCCGCAGTAGGCTTAATGGTGTCCTCGGTGTGGACCCGGATGCCCTTGATCTGCGTGGAGAGGTTGGCGCTGGCGGTGGCCCTGTCGTGGGCGATATAGTACACCACGAAGGAGGAGGTCTTGGCGCGGGCGTAGGCCAGGGCGGCGTTGCTGATATTGAGGGGGGAGCCCTTGGAGACGCCGCTGGCCAAAGCGCCGGTGCCGCTGACCAGCCGGGCCTTGGCGGCCATCAGGGAAGCCTCGTCTCCCTTAAAATCAAGGGTGAAGCGGTTCTCGTCGCCGGGCTCGGGAACCTCCTCCCACTCGAAGCTCATGAACTGCTTTTGTCCGTGGTTGCCCTCGGTGACGATGGCCCAGATCAGGTCGGCGGGGTTCTCGTCGATGGTGTATTCCAGCTTGACGGAGCTGGGGCCCTGGTCAATCTGGTTCATGTAGGTGACGTTGGGCGGGGTCTCGTCCAGGGTGGTGAAGGGCAGGGCGGTGACCTTGGACTTCTGCGCTCCGTCGTGGTCCACCAGCCAGAGGTAGAGCACGTAATCAGTTTTCTCCTCCAGGGGGACGCTGTTGACGTTGATGGGGATGGTGACGTTCTTGGTGACGCTCTGGGAGCCGTAGCCCAGGTTGCCGGGGATGGCGGCGGACTTGAACTCCGCCTCAGTGGGGGCCTTGGCGCCCTTGGGCAGCAGGGCGTAGTAGAGCAGGCAGCTCTTGGTGGTCATGACGGTGACCTGGGCGATCTCGGTGGTGACCAGGGTCATGACGGGGTAGCCGGTGGCGAAGGCGGGGACGGAGTCGTCCGGGGTGGTGAAGGAGGTGACCTTGATGGGGCTGTGCTCGTCCCGTCCGTCCACCAGCATGGCGGTGACGTAGTAGGAGCCGCCGCTGGTGAGCTTGTTGACGGCGGCGGTGTAGTCCGTGTTGGCGGCGGTGGCGGAGATTTTGCCGGAGGCCAGCACCTTATTGCCGTAGACGGGGGGCTCCATCAGGTCGGCCTCGCTCACCGAGCCGTCGGCCACGGAGGACACAGCCCAGTAGATGGTGCCGGGCTTATTGACCCGGAACACCAGCTCAGCGGACTGGGGCGCGATCTTGCGCACAGCGGGGTATCCCGCCAGCAGCTTGGGTTCGGAGGAGGACTGAGCGCCCTGGGTGCTGTTCATGCTGCCGCCGGCGATGTCGGCGTTGATGCCCGGGCGGATGACGATGTTGTCGGGCAGCTGTTCCACGGTGGAGCCGGGAGCGCTCACATTCAGGTTCTTGATGTCGCCGGTGCCGGTGACGTCGGTGCCGGTGTCCAGGTTCAGGTCGCCCACCTGGGCGTCGCCGTCCACCAGCACGGAGGAGCCGGTAGCCTTCTCGTCCACGGTCACCTTGTCGGCGACGCCCTGGACGATCTGGAGGTCGGACCCAGGGGTCAGGTTGGTCACGTTTTTGATGTTGCCCGCCAGCTGGTACAGCGCACCCTCCTCGCCGTCCAGCTCGATGAAGCTCAGGCCGTAGCCGGGCAGGGAGGAGTCGTCCACATAGGCGTTGGTGCGCACGGTGGTGGTGGGAATATCGGTGTTGCCCTCGGCGCGGATGGTGACGAACTGCTCGCCGATGCTGTCCACGATCATGCCGTCGGCCACCACGTTGCGCAGGATGACGCTGCTCTGGCTGGAGTTGCTTTCGCCGCCGCCGCTGACGATGATCTGGCCCAGCACGGTGACGTTCTCCAGCAGCACGTCGCCCAGGTCGATGCCGCCGGTGAGGTACAGGTTGCCGGCGATGACGCCGTCCCGCAGCTTCACGCCGGCGGTGTTCACGGTGACGTTGCCGTACACGTTGCCCAGGGCGTGGTCGCCCGCCTCCTGGACGGGGGTGCCGATGGCCCGCACCAGCATGGCGGCCACCTCGCCCCGGGTGATGTCGCGGAAGGGCTGGAAGGAGCCGTCGTCATAGCCGCTGATGATGCCGTTTTCCGCGGCGGCCCCCACCAGGCCCCGGCTCCACTCGCTGAGGGAGCGGCTGTCGGAGAAGCCCAGGGTTTCGCCCACGGTGGGCTGGAGCATCATGTTCCGGGCCAGCAGCACCGCGGCCTGCTCCCGGGTGAGGGTGTCGTTGGGTGAGGCGGTGGTGGGGGAGGTGCCCTTGAAGTAGCCGATGTTATAGCCGATGTCGATGTCGTCGTTATACCAGGAGGTGAGCTTCACGTCGGTGAAGGGATGCCCACCCATTGTTTTGTAGCCGTAGGCGCGGTTCATCATGGTGACGAACTCGGCGCGGGTGATGCTGCGCGTGGGGGCCATATTGCCGCCGATGTCGCCGCGCATGACGCCCCAGTTCACCAGGGTCTGGATGTACTGGTCCTCCCAGCCCGCCGCCCGGGCGGTGAGCACGGTGGAGGGAATCAGGCTCAGCAGCAGCGCCAGGGACAGGATTCCCGCCAGTCCCCGGCGCAGAAGCCGGCTTTTGATGGAGTTGCTTGGATGCTTGCTCATGTGTGACCGTTCCTTTCCGGCGCGGCGGGGCGCAGCCCTGCCGCGTCTGTCCATTGTGCCTGCGTTTGATTATATGAACTAAGCGCCGCGCTCAGCTTGTCTTTGGCCGCCCCCGGAGCTGGAGGTTGAACACCGACTCCCGGAGCAGGGTCTCCTCGTCGTTGCACAGTTCCACGAATTTGGCGGCGTACATGATGGGAACGGCCGCGTCCTCCGTGGGCCGCATGCGCAGAACCTGGCAGCGCACCACAAGGGGCTGGCTGGTGACGGGGATGACGAGCTCCAGCTGCTCCCCCACCTGGAGGGAGTGGTCGGTGAAAAAGGCCACGCCGCCGCAGCTCAGGTCGTTGGACACGATGTTCCGCCTGCCCTTCCAGCGCCCGGTGAGGGGGTAGATGAGGCTTTTGAAGTGGACCGACACCCGCAGGTTTTTGCGCATGTCGTTGGAGTCCCGGTCCACCTTGGAGATCTCCAGCTGGATCATGTCGTTGCGGCTGCGCACGATGATCCCTTGGTAGGAGGGCTCACTGTCCAGCATGGACAGCAGCAGCAGCGTCTTGTGCTCTAGAATCTCGTCGATCTTGCCGTCCTCCACCTGGATCTGCCAATACTGCCCGCCGGTGTTCCCCTGGACGCGCCCCCGGGCGATGGGGTTTCCCTTGCTGTCCAGCATCAGGTACAAACTCTGGTCCATCCTCACTCCTCCTGTTCTTTGCGTTCAGCCTGCTCCGGCCCGGCCGCCGGCTTGGGGGCGGAGCCCTCCTTGACCCGGTTGGGGTCGAAGTGCAGGAAATACACGTAGATCTCCACGATGGCCTTGTACAGCTCCTCGGGCACCTCCTGGCCCAGCTTCAGCTGGGTGAGGATGGTGGCCAGGGAATTGTCCTCATAGATGGGTACGCCGCTGTCGGCGGCCACCTCCACAATTTTCTCCGCCATGTAGCCCATGCCGGAGGCCACGATCACCGGCGCGCTGTTCCCTGCCTCGTACTGAAGGGCCACCGCTTTCTTGGAGGGGTTGCGCCTGCCGTCATACTTTGACATTGACACTGTTCTTCCCTTCAAATATTTTGGGGAACACCTCGGTGAGGGTCACGGGGCGCTCCATTTTCCGCACGCTGACCGCGGCGGGGTTCAGGTCGTTCCGGGTGAGGATCTTGGAGATGTTCTGCTCGATCTCCTTGGAGAAGGGGACCACTCCCTCGGGACAGGACACCACGATGCCCACGTCCCGCTCCCGGTTGGTGAGGATCACGTCGAAGAAGCCCAGCCCCTGCACGTCGATCTTGAACAGGAACTTCATGCACTTCTCCCCCTGGCCCCCCTCCTTCTTCTCCTCGGCGTCGGGGTCCACCCACAGCTCGGAGAAGAGCATCCGGCCGTCCATCTCCATGGGGATGAGGAAGTGGTTCAAGGGCATGTACACGCTCTCGTTGATGAGCATGGCCTTGACCAGGGTGCGGAACACCTCCTGCACCTCGGCGCTGCCCTCCCCCCGGAGGGCCCGGGCGGCGGCGGCGGCCAGGTGGTCGGCGAACTGGGCGGCGGAGGTGTTTTTGGCGAACTGGCTGGTCTGGAGCAGCTTCAGCATGGACTGGCCGTCAATGCCCCCCAGCATCCCTTTCAGCGTGCCGTATCCGGACAGCTGGTGGAAAGCCTCCATCAATTTATCCTCCGCCCCGTTCTCGTACCGGGCCAGGTCCAGGGCCAGCAGGCTGAGCAGCTCCCGGGGGGTACCCAGGTCATGGGTCTGGCTGACGTAGGAGGACATGAGGGGGAACACCTGCTGCTGCAAAAGATTGATGCCGCCCTGCCGGTCCCCGGCGGCCAAGCTGTTCTCCAGCTGGGCGATGAGGCCGCGCAGCTGGTCGCCCCAGCTGGCGGGCATGGCGTTGGCCATGCCCGCCAGGTTGCGCAGCAAGTTGCCCTCGATGTGGGCGGTGGAGGAGAAGTCGTTGTAGCTTTTGAGGAAGTTGAGGATGTCCAGCCGGACCCCCTCCGAGTCCGCGCGGGAATAGGCGTTGCGCAGCAGGGCGAACAGCGCCCCGCCGAACCGGGTGCCCGCCTTCATCTGGGCGGCCAGGAACTTCAGCAGCTCCGCCTGGTCCATTTTCAGCATCTGCAGGGCCTGGGCCATCTCCTCGGCGATGCCCTCGCTCATGCCGGAGGTCACCGACATGCCCTCCTTCATCATCAGCTTGGACAGGGTGGAGCTCAGGTCCTGGGTCTGGCGCAGCTGCTGGATGAAGGTTTGGAAGTTGGAGTCGTAGCGGATCTGACTGCCGGCGTGGCTGGCGTCCTGCTGCTCGGTGCGGTGGTCCGCCCCGGTGACCTTGTCCAGGTCGGGGACGTTCTGCACCTGGCTGTTGCCGGGGGAAATCTGAATATTGCGGTTGTTTATCGTGTTGTCATAACCCGGTACCGGGTTGGTTGCTCCCAGAAGATCAGGCATTTTTCACACCCCTGCGATAAAACTTGGAAAACCTACTTAATTTTTAACCGCGCCCTGCCGATAATAGAAAGGATAAAAGATATTTACTGAGGTGGTGCTTTTTATGGGCAGCGGAAACGAAATTCTGGATATGTACATCTACGAGACCGGCACTCTGCTGGAACAGCTGGAAACCATCGTCCTTGAGGCGGAAAAGGTGGACACCTTCTCTCAGGAGAACGTCAACGAGATCTTCCGCATCATGCACACCATCAAGGGCTCTTCCGCCATGATGGAGTTCGATACCCTGGCCACCGTGGCCCACCGGATCGAGGACATGTTCTTCATCATCCGGGAGGGCACCATGTCGGTGGTGCAGGAGGAGGACCGCCCGGCGCTGTTCGACGTGGTTTTCCAGTCCATCGACTTCTTCCGGGGCGAGGTGGAGAAAGTGGAGGCCGGCGAGCCTCTTGATAAGAATATCGACAGCTTCATGGCAAATATTAATACCCTGATCGCAAAAATCAAGGGGGAGGAGGCGCCGGAGCCCGCGCCGGCTCCAGCCGCTCCCGCGGCCCCGGCCGCCCCCGCTCCCGCCGCCGCTGCGGAGGCCCCGGCCGGATTCCCCCACGCCCTGCGGGTGAACTTCGAGGAGGGCTGCGGCATGGAGAGCCTGCGGGCCTTCATGCTGGTCACGGCGGTGAAGGACGTGTGCGGCGAGGGGGACTTCACCTTCGAGCCCGCCAACGTGGAGAACGACCCCTCCACCAGCGAGCCCATCATTGAAAACGGGTTCCATCTGATGTTCCGGAACGCCTCCGACCGGGAGAGCGCCATCAACGTCATTAAGACGGTGGGCTCCGTCCAGGGCTACCAGGCATACGAGCGGGCACCGGCTGAGGAGAAGCCTGCGGCGCCCAGCGCGGCGGCCCCCGCCGCCCCGGCCCAGAGCGCCGCCCCCGCTGCGGCCCCGGCCC
>CANASS010000004.1 GCA_947364395.1 uncultured bacterium | reverse complement strand
AGGACTCCACACTGAACCGACAGTTTGAGGATTTTGCGGGATTCTACGGATTCAAGCCCATTCTGTGCCGGCCATATCGAGGGCAGACCAATTCAGAAAATCCAGTAGAACAGGGCACAACAGGAAACAAGGAAAAAGCCTTGAAAACGTAGTGTTTTCAAGGCTTTTGTGGCGCAGCGGGAGGGATTCGAACCCTCGTGGGATTGCTCCCAAACTGATTTCGAGTCAGCCCCGTTATGACCACTTCGATACCGCTGCGTGTATTTTTCGCAACATCAGCCCTCAAAAAACACCTCGGAAAAAGGAGAGAACTGATGGAGAGAACTACAAAATTTTTTCTTCTTGATGATACCTCCAAAGCCTTGAAAAATCAAGGTTTTTCAGAAAAGCAGTTCCAACGTGGTCACTCGTTTTCGAGTCAGGCTCGTTATGACCGCTTCGATACCGCTGCAAGACTGATTCCCAACGCATTGCCGCCCCACCACAACGAGGAACAGCGCGTAGAAAAGTGTAGAAAAACGTAGAAAATCCGTAAATGTGGGGCCGTAGAAAAGCCGTAGATATTCCCAAAAACCCAATGATGCCAACGGTATTCGCCGCTGGCCATCCGCCTGACCTGCACGATTTCGATTCAACCAAATCATGGCTCCTCCAGTACTACTATTATCTTTGATACTAAAGATACACTATTTCGATGGAAATGTCAAGATGGGAGCCGTGTCAGCGCCAATGTAAAGAAGATGCGGATCAATGCCGGACGCGAGAGTCCAAGCTGCGCAATCATCGATTCCCAAAGTGTGAAAACAGCAGCAACCAGCGAAGAACGTGGAATTGACGGAGGGAAAAACGAAAGGCAGAAAGCGGCACATTGTAGTGGATGTGCTGGGCTGTTTACTGTCTGTCGTGGTTCATGCCGCCAATATTCATAATACAAAAAGCGGAATATCTACCGATAGGCGAGCGTATATGCGGTATCCATCTATCCAAAGGTTCTGTGCAGACGCTGGATATCGGGACACTTTTGTTTCTAACCTGAAGGAGCAGCTTAACCTTGATGTTGATATTTCAGAGAAAATCAAGCCCCATCAATCGGCCTGTTGACAAAGCAGCGAAAAAAAGACACAGGTAAAACAGCCTATAAAAAAGGACACCTGAATTTGGCGTCATCCCACGCACTTTATCATCCTCTAAGATTGCAGGATATGACAGTATGCTTGATGGTGATTGTGTTGCTTTGAAAGTCGATTGCGCTCCACTTCAGCCTCAGCACCTCACTCCGGCGCAAGCCATAAAAGGCACCGAGGAATACTGGAATTTCAAGCAGAGTTCCCTTGGTAGCTTCAAAAAGTTTTTTTACATCATCACTATCATAGAAACTTCCCATAAAGGAGTTCTTCTTGAGGCGGTCAACCTTATCTGCAGGATTGCTGTCCAGTAAGTCGATTTTTACCGCATACTTCAATGCCTTATGGATATTGGTGTGATAATGGATTACCGAGTTGGCCTTTACACGCTTGAGCTATTCCATATAAAAGGCTTGAATGTCAGTGGGCCGGAGTTGCTTCAGCATGATACCACGTGCCTTGAAGTATGGGACGATAATGCCTTTGACCATGTTGGAATACGAGGAATAGGTTGTAATGGCGGTTGTCGGCTTTACAATCTCAAGCCATTGGAGCATGAAGTCAGAGAACAGTACATCTTCCGCATCCATCGTCTGTTTCAGCGTAAGCCTTCTACAGTGCTGAGGATTGACAACCAGGTCCTTTCTCTGATACGATATCCTGTGCGGAGCGATCTGCTTTCCCTCGTAATATGCCGCTAACATGCTGTCGAAGGCCACGACTGCCACATCTTTGCCGACATACTCCGCTGGCACGGAGTACTGATTTCCGGCGTAGGAGATGAGGCAGTCTTTTTGTACCCGCCTGAGATTAATCTTGTCGATGATGTACTAACGGGTAAGAGGACTCAGCCCCTTTTGTCATATAGAATCTCCTCCGGGTATCCTCCAAAGTACCGAAATGCGTTCTGATGGCACCGGATCAGTGTGTTTGTGCTCATATCTGTTGCGAATTCAATGTACCGCATCCGCGAATACCCTATCACTGGTGTTGACAATGTAGTGCTCTATCAAATTTCGCCGCGAAAATCGAGAGGTCTTTCAAAGATTCTGGAACAGAGGCATACAGTACTTTCGTGATAGGTGTAAGCGGCAGAAAATGGTTTTTGGGAGAAAAAACAGATTTCTATTGACATAACAGAAAATATAAGAGATAATCGTACCAGTAAAACATCGTCACGCCAATGTATTTTAGGAGGTCTTGTGTGGATCAGCCTATCGTACCCACTCCCACTGCGCTCAAGCTTGGCGTTGGCGCCTATAGCGTTGGAACAAACATTCCTGCGGGCAAATGCGATGTCACCGCCTTTTTCAACTCCGGCAGCTTCTAGAGTCGGATTGCCTCCTGTCAACTGGGTTTTCTGCACGAACTAATAGCCGCTCCTGACGAACATGGGGCGGCATATGGTTGAACGCCTACCACTGCCAGCCTGATATTGGCAGCAGTAGATACCATTGAGATCAAGGGCACCCTGGTGTTGGAGTTCACCCAAAAGTAGGTTTTTGTTGGAAATCGATCTAGACTCACACACGGCGAGGCCGGGGAGAAGGCTTTTCCTCGGTCACTCACTGTTTTAGCGTGTCTTAAAAACTCTTTTGCGCTTTGCTGATTGATAATCCACCCCCGCTTTTATACCTGTTTTCCGCCCGACAGGCTTCCATTATCCTTAATGCCATAGGGGCGAGGAGGGATGCTGTTGGACAAACAAGAAACATTTGCAAAAAATCTGGAAGCCATTCGAGAAATAAACGGTCAGTCCATCGCGGAGTTTGCCAAGACGACCGATATTCCAAAGTCCACGCTGCAATCAATCCGTCTAAACGGCCACACAACGCTGGACACTGCCATTCGGATATCTGACGCCTTGGGCCTCCCACTGGATAGCTTAGTAGGGGATGACCATATGACGGAAAAGGTAGATCTCATGCAGCACATCCTGAAATCCATTGATTGGTTTCAAACGCTCTCTGCCGCCGATCAGGAGGAGGTGCTTTTCCACTTCCGAAAAATATTAGAGCTGGCCTGCAAATAAGGTTAGGCAGGCGCGCTCAACCGCGCGGCTGCCGGAACATGTTGAATTATAAAAATAGCATAAGGGGGCAAACAGCAAGCACTATTCTCAATGTTCCTTCTTCTGTAGCCTGAATCCTTTGAAAAGGGCGGGCGAACTATGGAAACGTGAACCGCACCCTGTCAAGAGGACAGAGAAAAAATATAGCGATTTTAATACAGCCCGGTAGGTATTCCGTGCTGTGACAACCAGAAATTCGGGCCGCCTATACAGCAGGCGGCCCGAATTTCGGTTTTGTCGGGCTGAAAGGAAAAGCTCATACTTTGCCGCAGACGTTAGGATGTCAAGGTTTTATTGCACTTTCAGGTATTGTAACAGCGGATATAGCGCTCGATCATTTGAATCAGCTCCTGCTTATTCCCAGAACCCTTCGGCAGACCACTGTTAAACACATTGAGTCACTGCGGGACATATTCTGCGTCGTCCCGGTTTTCTGAAGCTTGTGGTGAAAAGCTCTGCTTTTGTATTGGAGTTCCCAGGCAGCGGATGGGCATCAGGGCTGGATTTTACGGCCTTGTTAGGGCTTGCTTGAAAAATAGGGAAGGTTGAGCTAAAACAACAGAATTACGACAGCGGCAATGTAAACGAAAGCGAGAACAGTGGCATCCAATTTGTCATATCTGATGGCAATCCTGCAAAACTATTTGAGCTTTTGGAAGGCCGAATTTTAAGCCCGTTGTCACATTGTTGAAATATTCGTGATGTATACTCGGTAACGCAATCATATCTGAGGGGACAGGAGGAACGACATGGCCGCTATTTTAATCGTAGAGGATGATAGGACTACAAACGATCTCATTTCTGATTACCTAAGTGATGCTGGACATTCCACGCATCAAGTGTATGACGGAGTAGAGGCGCTGACAGTATTTAAAGAAAACCTGATTGAACTTGTCATACTGGACATGATGCTGCCCAATATGAACGGACTGCAAGTTCTACATGAAATTCGTAGAAAAAGCGATATTCCTGTATTGATGCTGACTGCGTTGAGCGATGAAAGAACACAAATTGCCAGCTTTGACTCTTTAGTAGATGACTACATGACGAAGCCCTTTTCCATTGTTCTGCTGGGAAAGCGCGTCCTGGCTCTGCTGCGGCGAGCTGGAAGGCTTCCAGAAAAGGACATATGGAAATGCGGCAATATATCGGTGGATTTCAGCGGCTATGTGGCGGAAAAGGACGGCGAACCCATAGAACTGGCCCCAAAGGAAATACAATTGCTAAAGCTGCTTATCAAAAATACCGGGCATGTTATGACGCGGGAAAAGCTGATTGACGGCGTTTGGGGGATAGACGCGCCGCTCTATGATCGAACCATCGACACCTATATCCGAAGAATACGCCAAAAGCTGGACCTGAACTGTATTGCAACAGTAAAGGGCGTTGGTTATCGCTTTGAGGTATCGCCATGAAAGAGTTAAAGCTGTTTCCCAAGACATTCCTATATGTCTTTTCCCTTATGGCCGCTATCTCGCTAATCAGCCATGCGCTGTTTTATTTCATGATGCCCATTGTCTACACAAGCCAGAAAGAAGCGAAATTTCTGGATACGCAGGAACGGCTGATTGAAATTTTGAAGAATACGCCCCCCGACAAAATGGAACGCACTGTATCACGATATGCGATCCAATATCAAATGGGCATTTTTGTGAATTGTGACGGGGCGGCGTATAATCTCATGGCAGACAGTGCATCTCCGTCCAAGGGCGACAGCGCATTACAGGAAACTGTGGAATCGCATTGGAGCGTTCCAAGCAATAGTCAGGACGCAGACCTTTCCTATTTGCAGGAGGATTTCTACGTCAAAACAAACTCGCAGTTTTACTCCGGCGCCCACTTTGAGACAGCCGATGGAAAACCATGCCATCTGGTTTTGTTAGCGACACTTCAGCCGGTCAGCGAAGCAAAAGAGGCGGTCATAGTTTTTTTGCCGCTTACGCTGCTTTTGTCTTTGCTATTGGCGGCAATTTTTGCCCTGCTGTACTCAAAAGCAATAGCGGCGCCGCTTTCCGAAATCTCAGAAATGACAGCTCGTATGAAAGCCCTTGACCCATTGGCGGCGTGCAGGGTGGAAACCCATGATGAAATCGGGGAACTTTCGGAGAATGTCAACGCGCTTTACCAAAGCCTGCTCACCACCATAGACAATTTGCAGGAGGAAAACGCCCGCGTCAGCGAGGCGGAAGCTGCTAAAGTGGACTTCTTGCGGGCTGCCTCCCACGAGCTGAAAACGCCTGTTACAGCGCTGCAAGGGATGCTCGACAACATGATTATGGGCATTGGCCGGTATCGGGACTGGGAAACCTATCTGCCGGTATGCCGGGACATGGTGCAAAAGTTTGGCGTGATGATCCAGGAAATATTGGACGCCTCCAGGCTGAACTTTTCCTTTGGGCAGGAAAAGGCGGAAGAAGTGGCGATGCAGGCGTTTGTGGAAAAGGTTCTGTCTCCCTGCCTCTTGATTGCGAAATCAAGGGGTGTTCAGGTAGATACGGATTTTTCTGCCGGCTTTTCAGCCAGCTTTCCCGCAAATGCCATGGAAAAGGCCATGTCTAATATTCTTTCTAATGCGGTCAAGTATACAAAACCATCTGAAAGTGTGAACGTCTACTTTAGTGATAGAGCTGTTATCATTGAAAACGAATGTGAACCTATCCCGGCAAACGTGCTGACGCATATTTTTGAGCCGTTCTACCGGCCGGATTTTTCCCGAAGCCGGAGCCTCAACGGCGAAAATCCTGATGGAGGGAATGGCCTGGGCCTGTATATTGCCGCGAAAATTTTGAATACCTTTTCTTATCGGTTTTCATTTGAACCGTTTAGAGGCACAAATGCAGAAGACCCCAGCGGCATGCGATTTACTATTTTCTTTTAGCCGAAACTCCCTGCTTTTGAAGCGGGGAGTTTTTCATTTGAAATATTGGTGAAATATGTGCTCCACATTGATGAAACACAGGCGTGCTATTTTTATTGGCGCCATAAAACCAGAAAAGGAGCTGTATACACAATGCCAATATGGAAGAGGGCGTACCTCTATGTCCGGCGCAAAGCGGGGAAGTCCGTACTTTTGCTGCTCGTTATGCTGCTGCTGTTCTCTTTTGTGATAGTTGGGATGCTGCTTCATCACGCCGCCGGTCTGGCAATGGAACAAGTCCGGCAGAATTTGGGCGGTGGTTTTCGCATAGCCCCTGATATGCAGAACCGGGAAAATGTCATGATAACTGAAGTCGGCGGACAGACCAGAGCTGCCTATATTGGAGCGCCGATTGATGAAACGCTCATTCAAGCGGTTTGGGCCAAAGATGGGATAAACGCTTACAACGCAGTCCTCAGGGGGGAAGTTTATTTACAAGAGGATTTGACTCTGATCGACTATAACGGAATATATCGGGACGACCCTGTTGCCGCGCATTTGGTATCGGTGGAGGCGGACACCGACCCGCTGCTTTCCGCAGCCTTCCAAAAGGAGCGGGTGAAGCTGACGTGCGGCGAACTGTCCGGCGGAAACGGGGCCATTATCAGTGAAGCCCTGGCGAAAGAAAACGGGTTGCGGATAGGCGATGAGGTACAGCTTTCGCCCCGTGAAGGTCATGAGGGAACAGCCACTACCGTGAAAATCAAAGGATTGTTTACGGTAGAAGCAGTCCAGCAAAACACCGGCGCTGCCGCTCCTGTCCACTTACTGGAAAACAAGATTTTCATTGACATGACAAGCGGCAGGGCATTGATGGGAGCGGTGGGAGCCGATTATGTGGATTTCTTTATCAGCGATCCAGCGCAGGTTCATCAAATCATAGAGGAACTCAAAACGATAGACGGCATTGACTGGAACTGCTTTGCGCTGACTGCAAGCGTGGATGAATATGAGAAAGCGGCGGGGCCGTTGCTGAGCATGAGGGAACTGACCGGCACACTGTTAACGATCATGGCCGCTGTCAGCATAGCAGTTCTCTCCCTGATACAGACCCTGTTCAACAAAAGCCGGCAGCATGAAATGGGCATTATGCTGTCGGCCGGTATCTCAAAAACCGATATTCTTGTTCAGCGTTTTATCGAAATAGCCATGATTGCTGTGGCCGCACTGGTGCTTTCCGCCTGCGTTATTCCCTTGAGCTGGCCGCTTGTAAGCAAAGGCGTTTATGGGAACACGAGCGGTATAATGGGGGCGATGGACGGGATTTCCGCTGTATCTGTGCTTGCGGTAACTGCTGGATGCGGAATATTGGTGCTGCTGCTTTCTATAATCCTCTCGAGCCTGGGAGCGATACGGTCAAATCCCAAAGAAATCCTTTCCAAATTGAGTTGAGGAGGCCGCGCAATGAGTTTTTTAAAAAGAGCGTTTTTATATGTCGTCCGAAAGTGGCGGCAGAGCACGACCGTTTTTCTGGTCCTGCTGGTCGTCTGTACTTCCGCATTGACCGGTCTTGCCATCCTGAAAGCCTCCGACACAGCGGCGGCAAATCTGCGGGGACAGTTTGGTGGGACATTCAGCCTGGAAATCGACATGAGCAACCCTGCGAATATGCAAAGCGCAGGTTCCACAGACCAATACGCCGGGAGCTACTATAGCGGTGATCCCATCGACAATGAGGTAATTGATGAAGTCTTAAAAACCCCCGGTATTGCCGATTACAGTGCCAACATTGAGGTGGTTGCCAATTTGAAATCTGATGATGGGCAGTATTATAACCTGGTTGAAAACAAGCAGAATTATTCTTCCTCTGCCCTAGCCCATGTCGCGCCAATACAGGGATGGACTTCTTTACAGCAATGCTCCTACTTTGCAAATGGCATTTTGGAAATAACACAGGGAGAGATGTTCTCCGGCGGAGCGTCGGGGCAGGCCGTCATCAGCCGGGAACTGGCGGATCTGAACGGGCTATCTGTAGGCGACCACATTACATTGGAAATCAACCGGGATGTGACGGGCATTGACTTTCCCGCCGAAAAGCAGGAGTGTGTTTTTGAGATTGCCGGAATATTCGACATTTTGAAAGAGCAGCGGATTGACCAATACACAGGCCCGCGGCAGATGCTGCAGAACTGGGTGTTTGTGGACTCCCGGACGCTGCTGCCGTATTTGAACGAGCAGTTAAAATCCATTGGGATGGAACCCAATGGATATGAAAAGGTCACATTCAGCATTGAGGACCCGGCTGAAATGGACATGATTATCAAAAGTGTTCAGAATAACCGCGCAATCAACTGGGACTGTTTCAAAATTGAGTTTGACAACGCCAGCTATCAGAGTGCGGAGAACGCATTGGAGGGGATGAATCACTCCATTCGCATCATGATTGTCATGATTGTCCTGGCTGGCGTTGCAATCTTAGTTCTGCTGCTCTCCATTTGGGCAAAGTTCCGTATCCGGGAAACGGGAGCAATGCTTGCGCTGGGAGAGAGCAAGGTAATAATCCTTGCTCAACGGATGATAGAAATAGCGTTGATTGCGGCGCTGGCCTTCGGCCTTTCCTGCCCTGTCAGTGGTATAGCGGCGAACAGTGTGGGCAATAAACTGCTGGCACAGGCAAATGAACAGATTACCACTGAAGCACGGTCTAACACAGTACAGGCCGGGATGCCGGTCACTTCTGAGGATTTTGATTTAAGCCCGGTTTTTGCCGCACCAAAGGTAGAAGAACTGACAGTTACGGTTACCGGCGATGTTTTCGCAGCGGTATACGGGCTGGGGCTTTTGATTGCCCTGCTTTCTGTCTGCGCCGCAAGCGTTCCGATCATGAGGATGAAGCCAAATGAAATTCTTTCAAAAATGAGTTAGGGGGGCCCGGATATGCCAATTTTGGAAATGAACAATGTCAGATATGCTTATGGAAAACATGCTTTGCTGAGAGGGGTCAGCGTTCAGTTAGAACAGGGCAGAATGTATGCCATCCTCGGCCCCTCCGGGTGTGGCAAGACAACGCTTCTCTCCCTGCTGGGCGGTCTGGACAGCCCAGCCAGCGGCCGGATCATTTATCAGGGGGAGGACATTGAAAAGACTGGCCTTGCCCGTCACCGCCGGCATGCGGCCTTTATTTTCCAGGGATACAATCTGATCGACTACTTAACTCCCATGGAAAACGTGGCCTTGACCGCTAAGCTGCCGCCGATGCCTGTTCTGGAGCAATTAGGGCTTACGCCGGAGGAATGTAGGCGGAGTGTGTTGAAGCTGTCCGGGGGCCAGCAGCAGCGCGTAGCCATTGCCCGCGCCTTGGCCAGCGACGCACAGGTTATCCTCGCTGATGAACCCACAGGGAATCTGGACGAGGACACCGCCGCTGAAATTACATCTATCCTCAAAGACAGCGCCCATCAAGCGGGAAAGTGTGTGGTGGTTGTGACCCACTCAAAGGAACTGGCAAAAGAAGCCGATGTTGTTATGAAGCTGCGAAAGGGCGGTCTGCAAATAATAGACCCGCCTGATGCAAACATTTGACGGCATCACATCCTCTGTGGTATAATTCGGTTTCCGCGTAGTATGATAGCATACGGAAACATCAACTTAAAGGTTGTGATGGCATGGAAGAATCCGTCAAAAAACGCCGCGCAGGGCAGATCATCCTCATTGTGCTGGCCGTCCTGCTGGTGCTCGCCGCAGGCGGGCTGACCGTGGCTGGAAATTACTTATTCAATTTCGCCCTAGACCCCCAGGCATGCGGCATGATCAGCAGCTATGACCCGGACAACTGGGAGCTGACGGGAAAAAGCGCATGGTTTGACGAAATCGCCGAGGACCGCTGGCTCACCAGCCACGACGGGCTGGCCCTCCACGCCCTGTACCTGCCTCGGCCAGAACCCAGCCACAAATACGCCGTCATCTGCCACGGCTACGGCAGCATCCCCCAAGACATGGGCGGATTCGCGTCCCGCTTTTACGATATGGGCTACAACATCCTCACACCCGCCGCCCGGTGCCACGAGCTCAGCCAGGGCCGCTATGCCAGCATGGGCTGGCTGGAGCGGAAGGACATCGTGGATTGGGCGGATGCCCTGGTGGAGCAGGACCCGGACGCGGAGATCGTCCTGTTTGGCGTTTCCATGGGCGGGGCCACGGTGATGATGACCGCAGGGGAGGCCGGTTTGTCTCCCAACGTAAGGTGCATCATTGAGGACTGCGGCTACACCTCGGTGTGGGACGAGTTCGCGGGGGAGCTCCAGACGATGTTCGGCCTGCCCACCTTCCCGGTGCTGGACGCGGCCTCTCTGGTGTCCCAGGTCCGGGCGGGGTTCGGTTTTAAAGAGGCGTCCTCGGTGGAGCAGCTGAAAAAGACCGCCGTTCCCATGCTGTTCATCCACGGAGAGGAGGACACCTTTGTCCCTTACTGGATGCTGGATGTGGTATACGAAGCCTGCGCCAGCCCAGAAAAGGAGCGGCTGTCCATCCCCGGCGCGGGCCACGGCGAGGCGATGAGGACGGACCCGGAGCTGTACTGGGCCACTGTGGAAGGATTTTTGGCAAAGCATATGGGATAGACCATAAAAACACGGCGGAGGGCAGTCTCCGCCGTGTTTTTGCTCACAGGTCCTCAATTTTAATTTTCTCCATCTGACGGGCTGTCTTGTTCCGGCGCAGCATCCGGCACAGCCCATAGACCATCAGCAGCAACAGGGTCAGCACGTTTTCCACCGCAAATGCAATGGCCAGCAGGCGGCCCCACTCCCCCAGCGCGGCAAAGCCCCCCAGACCAGCGAGGCGCAGGATGAAGGCGCCCAGGGTCCACAGCAGCCACCCGCCGGGGAGGATCAGCCCCAGCCGCCGGTCCTGTTTCAGAGCCAGGAATACCTCTACTGCCACCGCCGCCGCGACAAGGGCCAAAATAACGGGGATCTCCCGCCCCTCCAAGGTGACCAGAGCCCTGCCGGGCTCGAAATGAAATCCACTTTGAAGCATTATTACACCTCCTTTGCCTTTCGATAGCTGCTGATGAGCAGCTTGGCGGTGTCAAAATCCAATTTGTCCTCCACCGCCAGCCGCTTTACCAGGGCCACATAGGGGTCCGCCTCCGTCTCCTCGCTGAGCCGGATCTTTTGGATCAGACGGTCCAGCCGCAGGCGCACGGTGGGGTAGCTGACGCCGTACTGCGCGGCCATCTCCTTCAGCGAGCCGGAGGCCAGCACAAAACGTTTGATAAAGGCCGCGTCCTCGTCCTCCAGGCTGGCCATCCAGATGGGAAGGGCGTCCATTTCTACCACCTGCTTTCATAATATTTATTATAAACTAAATTTTATAAAAGTCAAGATGAATATTTTCTTAAAAGAAATAAAGGAGAGCCGGACCGGCCGGTCCGACTCTCCTTTGACGCTCCCGGTGGCGGGGAGCGCGTGGGTCAATTTCTCAGGCTGTGCAGAGGGGCGGGAATCCGCCCGCCCCGGGCCACGAAGTCTCCGGCGCTGCCGGTGTGGCAGGGCATCACCGGGGCGGAGCCCAGCAGGCCGCCGAACTCCACCATGTCCCCCACCTTCTTGCCGGGGGCGGGGATGAGCCGGACGGCGGTGGTCTTTTGATTCACCATGCCGATGGCGGCCTCGTCGGCGATGATGGCGGACAGGGTGGCGGCGGAGGTGTCCCCGGGCACGGCGATCATGTCCAGGCCCACCGAGCACACGCAGGTCATGGCCTCCAGCTTGTCCAGGGTCAGCGCCCCCGCCTGGGCGGCGGCGATCATGCCCTCATCCTCGCTCACCGGGATGAAGGCCCCGGACAGCCCGCCCACGTGGGAGGACGCCATCACGCCGCCCTTTTTCACCGCGTCGTTGAGCAGGGCCAGGGCGGCGGTGGTGCCGTGGGCGCCGCACACTTCCAGTCCCATTTCCTCCAAAATCCGGGCCACGCTGTCCCCCACGGCGGGGGTGGGGGCCAGGGAGAGGTCCACGATGCCGAAAGGAACCTCCAGCCGGGCGCTGGCCTCCCGGGCCACCAGCTGGCCCATCCGGGTCACCTGGAAAGCGGTCTTTTTGATGGTCTCCGCCACCACGTCGAAGGGCTGGCCCTTCACCCGCTGGAGGGCGTGGTGGACCACCCCGGGGCCGGACACGCCCACGTTGATCACACGCTCAGCCTCCCCCACGCCGTGGAAGGCCCCGGCCATAAAGGGGTTGTCCTCCACCGCGTTGCAGAACACCACCAGCTTGGCGCAGCCGAAGCCCCCCTGGTCCGCGGTGCGCTCCGCGCAGGCCTTGATGGTCTCGCCCATCAGCTTCACCGCGTCCATGTTGATGCCCGCGCGGGTGGAGCCCACGTTGACGGAGGAGCACACCACGCCGGTGGCGGCCAGGGCCTCGGGGATGGCGGCGATGAGCTTTTTGTCCCCCTCGGTCATTCCCTTGTGGACCAGGGCGGAGAAGCCGCCGATGAAGTTCACCCCCACCGCCTTGGCCGCCCGGTCCATGGCGGCGGCGAAGGGGACGTAATCGCTGGTGCGGGAGGCCCCGGCCACCAGGGCCATAGGGGTGACGGAGATGCGCTTGTTGACGATGGGAATTCCGAATTCCGCCTCGATGTCCTCGCCGGTTTTTACCAGCTTCTCCGCCGAAGTGGTGATCTTGTCGTAGATTTTCCGGCAGGCGGCGTGGGGGTCTGGATCGCAGCAGTCCAGCAGGCTGATGCCCATGGTGATGGTGCGGATGTCCAAATGCTGGTGGTCGATCATCCGGATGGTCTGTAAAATGTCGTTGGTGTTAATCATGGCGTATGGTTCCTCCGATGTTGTCATGTTGCGAAGCGGTCAGGGCGCTGACCGCTTCTCCACACTCAAATCCTGTGCATGGCGTCGAAAATATCTTCCCGCTGGACCCGGATGTCCAGCCCCCGTTCCTGACCGGCCTGGGCCAGGTCCTCCCGCAGACGGGCGAAGGGCACCGTGGCTTCGCTGGCGTCCACCAGCATAATCATGGTGAAATACTCCTGGAGAACGGTTTGGCTGATGTCCAGCACGTTGACGTTCTTCTCGCTGAGCAGGGCGCACACGGCGGCGATGATGCCCACCTGGTCCCTGCCGATGACGGTGACAATTGCTTTCATAATGTAATCTCCTCATTCCTATTGAAGTTCATCCAGCGTCAGGGAAAACGCCGGTAGGAACCGCTCCATGAACCACTCCAGCTCCTCCATGTCCATCTCCTTCAGCGCCGCAAGGGTCTGCTCCGCCGCCTTTTTGAACTCGGAGTTGCCCGCCTTCAGCTCCTCCACGCACTTGATGTAGGCAGACAGCTTGTCCGCCGCCTTCACATACCGGCGCACCTGGGGGTCGCTCTCCCGAACCAGGGGCCCGTAGGCCGGGGCCAGCTCGGGGGGGAGCATGGACAGCAGCTTGTCCTGGGCCGCCGCCTCCACCTGCTTGTAGGCGTTTTGCAGGGAGGGGTTGTGGTACTTGACGGGGGTGGGCATGTCGCCGGTGATGATCTCCGGCGCGTCGTGGAACAGGGCCGCCACCGCGATCCTGTCCGGGTCCAGGTCCTTGCCGAACAGGTCCCTGCCGATGACCGCCAGGGCGTGGGAGAGCACCGCCGCCTCATAGGAGTGCTCCTCCACGTTCTCCGTGCGGGTGTTGCGCATCAGCGCCCACCGGGCGATGTGGCGCATGCGGAAGATGTAGGCGAAAAAGCTGTGGTTCATATGTGGAGCCGCCTTTCAAAAGCTGTTCAGATATTGTACCATGGCTGAGAAGAAAAGTAAATTGCTATTTCCCCCAGGGATATGATATAATGCACGGGCCCAAATGAAGCGTTTCTCTGTTCGGTTTTAAGTTTCTTTTCACATAAAAGGGGAGCCCGCCGGAGGCAGGCGAAAAGGAGGAGTGCCCGTGGATATCGCTATATACACCCTGGGCTGTAAGGTGAACCAGGTGGAAACCCAGGCCATGGAACGGGAGCTGGCGGGCCGGGGGCATACGCTGGTCCCCTTCGACGGCCCGGCGGACGCCTACATTATCAACACCTGCACTGTCACCGCTGTCAGCGACAAGAAGTGCCGGAACGTGATCCGCAGAGCCAGGAAAAGCGCCCCGGACGGGGTGGTGGCGGTATGCGGCTGCTACGCCCAGACCGACCAGCTGGCTGTGGCGGCGCTGGGTGTGGATTTGGTGTCCGGCTCAGCGGGGCGGATGGCCTTTTTGGACGAGCTGGAAAAGCTGCTCCAGGCCAGGGGGGAGCAGGTTATAACCGTAGACGAGGCCCTGGCCCGTCGGGACTTTGAGCGCATCCCCGCCGGGAGCGGGGCGGGCCGCACCCGGGCCATGCTCAAGGTGGAGGACGGCTGCGTCAATTTCTGCTCCTACTGCATCATCCCCTACGCCCGGGGGCCGGTGCGCTCCCTGCCCCTGGGCGAGGCGGCGGAGCAGGTCCGCAGGCTGGCGGAGGAGGGCTGCCGGGAGGTGGTGCTCACCGGCATTGAGATATCCTCCTGGGGCCGGGACCTGAAAACCGGGGAAACCCTCATCGACCTGATTGAGGGAGTGTGCGGGGCCGCGCCGGACCTGCGGGTGCGGCTGGGCTCCCTGGAACCCCGGACCATTACGACGGAGTTCTGCCGCCGGGCCGCTGCCCTGCCCAATCTGTGTCCCCATTTTCACCTGTCCCTCCAGTCAGGGTGCGACGCCACCCTGGCCCGGATGAACCGCAAATATGATGCCGCTCGGTATTTTGAGAGTGTTCGATTACTGAGAGAATATTTCCAGGACCCAGGGATTACCACCGACCTCATCACCGGCTTCCCCGGGGAGACCGGGGAGGAATTTGCCCAGACCCTGGCCTTTGTGGAGCGGTGCGCCTTTACCGCCATGCACGTATTCCCCTATTCCCGCCGCCCCGGCACCCCGGCGGCGAACATGCCGGGACAAGTACCCAGGGAGGAGAAGGAGGACCGGGCCCGCCGGGTCATTGCCCTGGGGGAGGCGCTGGAGCGGCGCTGGCTGGAGGGTCAGGCGGGCAGGACTTTCCCGGTGCTGTTTGAGGAGGAAAAGGACGGGCTGTGGCAGGGCCACGCCCCCAATTACGCCCTGGTGCGGGCTAAGGGGGAGGACCTGCACAACCGTCTGCTGCATGTGAAGATCACCGGCGTGGAGGGGAGCGCGCTGCTGGCGGACCTGGTCGAGGTTTAGCACTCTAACCGGGAGATTGTGAACGGAGAGTGAATTTTTAGCGCTGCACGCAAATTTTTTGAAATTAGGGGTTGATTTTTTCTGGCAAAGAGGGTATTATCATACTCGTGGTTAGCACTCTGGAAGAATGAGTGCTAACCCCAACAAATTGTTTTTACGTATATCACATATAAGGAGGAACCTGTTATGAATCTCAAACCCCTGTCCGACCGCGTGATCCTCAAGGCTCTGGAGGCCGAGGAAAAGACCAAGGGCGGCATCATCCTGACGGCCAACGCCAAGGAGAAGCCCGAGATGGCTGAGGTGGTGGCCGTGGGCCCCGGCGGCACGGTGGACGGCAAGGAGGTCGTGATGACCGTGAAGGTGGGCGACAAGGTGCTGACCAGCAAGTATTCCGGCACTGAGGTGAAGGTGGACGGCGAAGAGTACACCATCGTCCGTCAGAACGACATCCTGGCGATTGTGGAATGACATCGTGTGCGGCGTGACCACCGGGCACACCGTATGCAAAATTGTAAAAAACGGCGCGTCGGAGTCGCCGCGCCCTACGTTAAATCTTTTTTGGAGGTAATGCGATATGTCTAAGATCATCTGCTACGGCGAGGAGGCCCGCCACGCTCTGGAGCGGGGCGTCAATCAGCTGGCCGACACCGTAAAGATCACCATGGGCCCCAAGGGCCGCAACGTGGTGCTGGATAAGAAGTTCGGCACGCCCCTCATCACCAACGACGGCGTGACCATTGCCAAGGAGATCGAGCTGGCCGACCCCTTTGAGAACATGGGCGCTCAGATCGTCAAGGAGGTCTCCACCAAGACCAACGACGTGGCCGGCGACGGCACCACCACCGCCACCCTGCTGGCCCAGGCCATCATTCGGGAGGGCCTGAAGAATCTGGCCGCCGGGGCCAATCCCATGGTCATGAAAAAGGGCATCTCCAAGGCCACCGATGCCGCCATCGAGGCCATCAAGAACCACTCCAAGCCCGTGTCCGGCACCTCCGACATCGCCCGCGTGGGCGCTATCTCCTCCTCTGACGAGGCCATCGGGTCCCTGATCGCCGAGGCCATGGAGAAGGTGAGCCACGACGGCGTCATCACCGTGGAGGAGTCCAAGACCGCCGAGACTTACAGCGAAGTGGTGGAGGGCATGCAGCTGGACCGGGGCTACATCACCCCCTATATGGTCACCGACACCGAGAAGATGGAGGCTGTGCTGGACGACGCCCTCATTCTGCTCACCGATAAGAAGATTTCCTCCATCCAGGACCTGCTGCCCATTCTGGAGCAGGTGGCCCAGTCCGGCCGCCGTCTGCTGATCGTGGCCGAGGACGTGGAGGGCGACGCCCTGTCCACTCTGCTGGTGAACAAGCTGCGCGGCACCCTGAACGTGTGCTGCATCAAGGCCCCCGGCTTCGGCGACCGCCGCAAGGAGATGCTGGAGGATATCGCCATCCTCACCGGCGGCCAGGTCATCTCCTCCGACCTGGGCATGGAGGTCAAGGAGGCCACCATGGACATGCTGGGCCGCGCCCGCCAGGTGAAGGTCCAGAAAGAGAACACCATCATCGTGGACGGCGAGGGCTCCTCCGACGCCATCTCCGCCCGGGTGGGCCAGATCCGCAAGGCCATCGAGACCACCACCTCCGACTATGACAAGGAGAAGCTCCAGGAGCGTCTGGCCAAGCTGGCCGGCGGCGTGGCCATCATCCGCGTCGGCGCCGCTACCGAGGCCGAGATGAAGGAGAAGAAGCTGCGCATTGAGGACGCGCTGAACGCCACCCGCGCCGCTGTGGAAGAGGGCATCGTGGCTGGCGGCGGCGCCGCCTACGTGGACGCCATCTCCGCCGTGGAGACCCTGGTGAACACTCTGGAGGGCGACGAAAAGACCGGCGCCAACATTGTGGCCAAGGCCCTGGCCGAGCCCATGAAGCAGATCGCCGCCAACGCGGGCATCGACGGTTCCGTGGTGCTGGAGCGTGTGAAGTCCGCCGGTAAGACCGGCTACGGTTTCGACGCCTACAAGGAGGAGTACTGCGACATGATCGCCTCCGGCATCGTGGACCCCACCAAGGTGACCCGCTCCGCCCTGGAGAATGCCGCCTCCGTGGCCGCTGTGCTGCTGACCACCGAGTCCCTGGTGGCCGACAAGCCTGAGCCTCCCGCCCCCGCCGCGGCTCCCGCCCCCGACATGGGGATGTACTAATTCAGGAATAGCTTTGAAAAGCCCCCGCAGTCATGTGACTGCGGGGGCTTTTTGGCCTGACCGCGGGGAGGGCTCCTCAGATCCGCTCAAACACCGGCATATACTCGATAGGGGCGTCCACAGTGACGGCGCGTCCTCCCTGGAACACCTCTCCCGTGGAGGTGAGCCGCCAGCACCCTGCGGGCAGGTAGACCTCCCGCCGGAACTGGTTGAGCCGGAAGATGGGGGCAGCCAGGTATTTCGCGCCGAACATATACTGGTCCTGAAGCTCCCAGCACCTCGGGTCCTCGGGGAACTGGTAGAACATGGCACGGAGCAGAGGGGACCCGTTCTCATGGGCCTCCTGGTACAGCGACTTGATATAGTCCCGCAGGGACAGGCGCAGGTCAAAATACCGCCGCATGATGGCGTAGTTTTCCTGACCGTAGCTCCACAGCTCGTTGGGGTGGCCGGTGTGGAGGTAGCCGCCGCCCCAGCCGCGATGGTCCAGCGGGGGGATGTTGTGGGGGCCCCGGTCTCCGTGCATCCGCAGGATGGGGGAGTACACGGCGAACTGGAACCAGCGGATGAGAAGCTGCCGGAAATCCGGGTCCTCCGCGTCGTCGGTCATAAAGCCGCCGATGTCGCAGGTCCACCAGGGGATGCCCGCCAGCCCCATGTTCAGGCCGCACTGGAGTTGGTCGTAAAATGCCTCGAAGGTGCTGGGGATGTCCCCGGACCAGATGACGCTGCCATATTTCTGGGACCCGGCCCAGCCACACCGCAGAAGATTCACCACAGGGGCCTCCTGGAGCCTGCTCATCGGCTCATAGAAGGCCCTGCTGAACATCTGGGGGTACAGGTTGCCGATGGACAGGGCGGGGCCGTCGCAGTAGCGGTAGTGCTCCTGGTCGTAGGCCCCCAGGTCCGGCTCGGTGTTGTCCAGCCAGAAGGCGTCGACGCCGATGTCATAGTAGCTCTTTTTGCACGCCTCCCAGATATACTGCCGGGCCTCGGGGTGGAAAGCGTCCAGCTCCACGCAGTCCCCCTCATAGTCGTAGGTCTGGAGCGCGCCCCGCTCGGTGCGCATGAGCAGGCCCCGGTCCAGCAGGGGAACGAAGTTCTCCGAGCGCCGGTCCACCGTGGGCCAGACGGACACGACGACCTTGACCCCCATGGCGTGCAGCTCGTCCACCATGGCCTTGGGGTCGGGCCAGTAGGTTTCGTCAAACCTCCAGTCGCCCTGGACGGTCCAGTGGAAGAAGTCGATGACGATCTGGTCCAGTTTGATACCCTCCTCCCGGTACTTCCGGGCCACGGCCAGCACCTCTTCCTGGGTGCGGTAGCGCAGCTTGCACTGCCACAGCCCCATCAGGTCCTCCGGGAACATCTCCGCCCGCCCGGTGACGGCGGTGTATCGCTCCAGCACGTCCCTGGGGGAGCCTGCGGCGGTGATCCAGTAGTCCATCTCCCGGGTGGACAGGGCGGTCCACTCATAGTAGTTGCTGCCGAAAACGGCCTGTCCCACCGCCGGGTTGTTCCACAAAAAGCCGTAGCCCAGGGAGGACAGGGCGAAGGGAATGGAGATCTGGGAGTTGCGCTGGGCCAGCTCCAGCAGGCAGCCCTTTTTGTCCATGCAGTCGTCCTGATACTGGCCCATGCCGAAGATTTTCTCCCCCTTGCCGGACTCAAACCGGACCTTCAGCTGGTACTCGCTGCCGCCGGGGAGACCCTTCCACTCCCGGGCGGCCAGCTTCAGGCAGCGGCTTTCCCGGGAGATGGCGCCGTCGTAGTCCCGGAAGTGCTCCCGCAGGATGAGGCTGCCGTCCCTGAAAAAGGAGAGTACGCCCGCGTGGTTCACCTCAGCCCGGATGCGGCCGTTGGTGATGGAGGCCCGCTCCCGCCTGACAAAAGAGCCGTCCCCATCCCGGAGCTCCGTCTCCTCGATTACGATCTGGGCTGAGGCGGGCTCCACCGGCTCGGTCAAGGCCCAGTCATGGCCGGAGAATTCCCGCCCCCTGGTGGCGCGGACCCGCAGGGCGTCCCGTCCCCAGGACTCAATGCGCCCCTGTTCCCCCCGGTGGGAGAAGGCCAGAGCGCCGCCGTCGTTCACAAATTTCATAGTGTTCCTCCTGATTCAATGGATGATATGCGCCCGGGCCGGGCTGGGATCGAGGTTCAGGGTGAGGAGCGGAGGGACGCGAGCGGGCCGGAAGGGTCAGTCCCTTCAGCGTCCGGGACTCCTCCATTATAATATAACATATGGGCCCGCCTCCGTCGAGCGCCGGATTGGGCGCTCACACCGGGGCGACCGGGCCGGAACGGGCGGGTTTTGTAAAAATATGGGGCTTTTCTCCTGGCGGCTCTGCCGGTTTCCGGCGAGTCAGGCAGGTTTTTGTTTTTCCAGAAAATTTTGTTCAACTTCCTGTTGACAAGGGGGGCTTCAGGGGTTACAATAGCAATAGTTACAATTCAGTTACAAACAGTTACAATTTGTGAGGAGGCTCTCATGGCTGAGAAATCCACTGTTCTGACGTACAAGGGACATCCGCTGCGGCGGAAGGACAACCTGATCTATTATGGCTCCATGGCTGACAAGTACATCGTCGTGCTCCAGGTGATGAGCACAGAAAAGAGCGGCTCCCTGGAGCTGGCCAACAAGGTCCAAGTTCAGCTTCAGCTCACCGACCCGGACCTGAAGAGCCGGGACCGGGTGCAGAAGAAGAGCGAGCAGCCCGACCTGTTCTCCGCCATCGACATGGGCTCCATCTGGCTGATGCGGGCTCTGGCCGGAAAGTAACCTGCGGTTTTACCAAACGATAAATTTTAATGGGGGTCATACCAATGAATTTGAAAATGAAGGCGGTCAAGTCCGTGGCCGCGGCCGGGATTATCCTCTCCATGTGCACTGGCGTGGCGTTCGCCTCCATCGGCAGCGCCACCGTCACCGCCGATTCCCTGCGCATGCGCAGCGGGGCGGGCACCGACAGCTCCGTTCTGGCCCAGGCCCCCAAGGGCGCCCAGGTTTCCGTGGAGGAGGATGCCGGCGACGGCTGGTACAAGGTCAGCTATGAGGGACAGACTGGCTATATGTCCGCCCAGTGGCTCACCGTCTCCCTGACGGACGGCACCGTCATCCCCGCCGCCGAGGGCACCGAGCCCGAGCAGAAGCGGGGCCTGGTTACCGCCAGCGTGCTCAATGTCCGCTCCGGCCCGGCCACTACATATGACAAGGTGGCCACCCTCAAGGGCGGCGGCCTGGTGGACATTGTGTCCGATCCCGGCAACGGCTGGTATGAGATCGAGTCCGGCTACGTGTCCGCTGAGTACGTCACTCTGGTTGGCGCGGATTATGAGGGGTCCAGCTCCCTGGGCGCTTCCGCCGTGGCCATGGCCCAGAGCCTGCTGGGCTGCCGCTACCGCTCCGGCGCTTCCGGCCCCAGCGCCTTTGACTGCTCCGGCTTTACATACTATATCTACAAGCAGCTGGGCCACCCCATCGCCCGGGGCTCCTCCAGCCAGTATTACAACAGCGGCTATTTCGTATCCACCAGCGCCATGCAGCCCGGCGACCTGATCTTCTTCTTTGACCGCCGCTTTGACAGCTCCGGCGGCACCCTGCCCACCACCCACGTGGGCATGTACGCGGGCAACGGCCAGTTCATCCACGCGTCCACCACCTCTTACCGGGTGCAGTACGACAGCATCTACGGTTACTATGCCCCCTACATCGTGGGAGCCAAGCGCATCGGCTGAGCACAGCCTAATATTTTCCAGCCGTCCGGGCAGATACCGGGCGGCTGTCGCTTCTTAATGGAAAATTATCAATTTGCCTCTTTACATTTTGCCCCATCTGGGATAGAATAAGCCTAACAGAAAAAAGGGGGTGCGCCCAATGAGCGACATGGACTACACGCGCAAATTCAGCGTGAACTTAAACAAGGACGAGGAGATCCGCGCCATTCTGTCCTCGGTCTACAACTCCCTGCGGGAGAAGGGCTACAACCCCATCAACCAGATTGTGGGATATATTCTCAGCGAGGACCCCACCTATATCACCAACCACAACAACGCCCGGACCCTCATCCGCCAGCTGGACCGGGATGAGCTGCTCCAGGTGCTGCTGAAGAGCTACCTCCACGAAAAATAAGCGCGCGCCGCCGGTTCAAAGGACCGGCGGTTTTTTTAAGATTTGGTTAAGGAGCTGTTTTGACATGAGACGAGTTGTCTGCCTGCTGCTGTCCGCCGCCCTGCTGCTGGGGCTGTTGTCCGGGTGCGATTCCAAGGATGAAGGATCAGACCTGTCCCCCTTCGGCGGCTGGGCTGCCCAAGAGCTGGCCGGGCTGGCCCTCAGCCATTCCGGGCAGACGGACCAGAACGGCCTGGAGTGGCTGATCTCCCAGGGAGATGAAACGGAGCTGGATGCCTACGCCCGGAACGCCTACCAGCTGGAGGGGCCCTGGGAGGACATGGCGGTGGTCCGGGCCACCGGGGCCTCCGCCTTTGAGATCGCCGTGGTGCGCATGGAAAACGATGGCGCGGCGGTCCGGGCCGCTACCGCGTTTATGAACTACATGTCCGCCCGTCAGGGGGACTTCACCGGCTACGCCCCTGACCAGGCGGATATGGCGGCCAACGGGGAGATTTTGCAGGACGGGATTTACGCTGCCCTGTTCATCTGCCCGGACCCCGGAGGGGCCAGCAGAGCGGTGGAGGCGGCTCTCAACGGGGAGGATGTTTCCGCGCCCGGGTCCGGTTCCAATCAGCCCATTACCGATGTGAAGGCACTGCGGGACCTGCTGGCGGACAGGGCGGGGGCGGACGCGGAGCTGGAGAAGCTGGACGACAGCGCCCCGGACGCCCTGAGCACCTATGTGGCGGAGGCCTACGGCCTGACGCCGGACCAGTGGGAGGAGTGCGCCGTGGCCCGGGACGAGGCGTCCGCTTTTGAGGTGGCGGTGTTCCGCTTCCGTGGTTCCAGCGACGTGGGAAGCGCAGAGCTTCAGCCCACGGAGGACGGTTATTATGAGGTGCCGGTTGGCGGTTCCGATGATAATTGGGAGAAAATTTCAGCGGTGGAGGAGTGTCTGGACGGCTATCTGAACGAACGGGAGGGGCAGTTCGACAGCGCCTCCCAGCAGAAAAAGCTGCTCCACCAGGCCATCACCATCACCGCGGGGGAGTATGTGGTCATGCTGGCCTGCCAGGACGCGGAGGACGCGGCGTGGGCCTTTTCGGAGGCGTCGGGCACGGGCGGATATGGGTACTCACCCCGCTACCGCTATCTGGACACTGACCCCAATTTCCCGGACCGCTGCGCGTTCACCCCGCCCAACAAGGACGACATGTCCCTGTACGACACCAGCGCCATCCGGGCCGCCTGGGAGAAGGACGACCCCTCGGGGCTGTCCAGGGACGACCGAAAAACCTACGACGCCGCCAAAAAGGTGCTGAAAAAGGTGCTCAAGGACGGCATGAGCGACTACGAGAAGGAATTCGCCATTTACAACTGGGTGGTCAACAACGTAAACTACGACTGGACCCACCAGGACATCAGGAAGGAAACGCCCCGGGTGTCCTTCCAGCCCTACGGCGGGCTGGTGAACCGCAAGGCGGTGTGCCTGGGCTACGCCACCACCTTCCAGCTGCTGTGTGACCTGGCCGGGGTGGAGTGCATTACCGTGCCGGGGGCGGCCTTTGCCAGCCAGGAGGACCACGGCTGGAACATGGTACGGCTCAACGGGGAGTGGTACTGTGTGGACGCGACCTGGGACGCCAACGCCCGGGAGCAGGCGGGCCGGGGCAAGCCGGAGGACTGGAGGTATTTCAACGTTACCAGCCAGGACATGGCGGACAGCGACCATCAGTGGGACTACGCCAACACCCCGGAGGCCTCGGCCACGGACCGGGGAGAGGGCTGAGGGAGCGGGACAAGAGCTGCCGACACAAATTTGCAAGGCTTCTCTGTCAAAACTATGAATTTTCTATTGACAATTGGAGATAATTTTGTATAATTGAGTTGTTAAAACCCCGGCGGAAATAGGAGGTAATTGTGAAACTGACAAAAAGCGAGTTAGAAGTCATGGAAACCCTGTGGCAGGGTGGGAAGCCGTTGGCGCGGTATGAAATTCTGGAGCAGTGCGTAGACCCCAGCTGGAGCCCCAGCACCATTCATATCCTGCTCAACGGCCTGTTGAAAAAGGAGGCGATTCGCGAGGCAGGATTCATTAAAAGAGGAAAAACCTATGGGCGGCTGTACGCCGCAGATGTCACCAGGGAGCAGTACTATGGCGAGACCCTGATGCTGGCCAGGAACGCCAAATCCATCCCAACGTATTTCTCCATGCTGCTGAACAGCGACGGGCTGACCATGGAGATGGTGGAGGATTTGGAGCGTAAGCTGGCTGAGCGTAAAAAGGAGCTGGAAGAGGAGACGTGATGTCCGGCCCGTCTTGGTTTAGCGCCTTGGTCTTATTTGTCATTGCGCTGGCTGCCCTCGGTAAGCTGAGAAAATCCAAATGGTTTTTCAAAGTAGGGGGTGCTCCTGTCCTGCTGGCAGGAGCTTCACTGGTGATTGTTCGATTGTTTGTTCCTCTGGATATTCCCTTTGCCTACTCGTACCACTCTTGGAATCTTCTGGGTGTAGGCTATAGATTCTTCCGGGACAACCCCGCTGTAGTCAACTGCTTGATTGTCGCGTGGGCCATGGGTTCGGTAGCCATTGGCGGTCGTGAAATACGGGACGTCGTCAATGCCTATCGGATGAGTCAGGACTACAAGCGTGTAGAAAGCCCCATGATTCAAGTGATTGCCAATGATCTGGGCATTAGTTGCCCGGTAGTGGTCACACCTGATGCGCCGGGCCACTATGTGGAGGGGCTGTTCCGTTACACCATTTATATGCCCCTGGTAGATCTTCCTGAAGAATGGGATGAGTTGATTCTGCGGCACGAGCGCCAGCACATCCTCTCCCATCACGCGCCGATCAAGGTCTTTTACGGCGTGGTGATGGTGTTGCTGTGGTGGACCGTTGTGCCAATATATTTCCAGAAAGAGCTCAACGCTCTGCTGGAATTGCACTGCGACATGAAGGTGCTGGCCGGCTTGGATGAAGTGAGACAGGTTACGTACAGTGAGATGATCGTAAAAATGTCCAAGTGGGCAGTTGCAACGCCCGAGTTTACCTTGGATAGGTCTGGTGCGCTGGGGGCTCCTGGGGCCGCAGAGCAACGGTTGAAGTTTCTTGAAGGCTATTCCGACAATCCGCCCCGCCGATCTAGGGAAATTATTGGAATCCTGTGTGCTTTGATCCTGTTTTTCGCTTCTTATCTGGTAGTGGCTCAACCTGCGGGTGCACCACCAGCAGATATGTTCGAGGCAGAAACGGGCATTTCTTATTTAGATAATTACGATGCACCAGATGTAGAAGGGCAAATATCTGATTCTGATGCGTTTATTTTGTATGGAGCAGATGGTCAGTATAGATTGTTTGTCGACTACCATTTCATTAAATATTTGACATATGATGAAGTCGTTTCTGAGAAATATCACGATCTATGGATTTTTGAGGAGAAGGAATAAAATGAAAAAACGTATTTTAGCCACATCCTTGGCACTGATGTGTGCTTTCACTCTGTTGGCTGCTCCTGCGCGGGCTTTTGCACCTCCTGAGAATGATAGCGGGATTTCTGTCCAATCAGAAACGGTGCGTTGGTATTATCGTATGAACAATGGCGTTTTGGAGATGCGCTTGTGGTCCATCACGTATCAAAAGTGGCTTACTGAGTGGGTTGTTTGCCCAGAGCAGCCCTAGAGATACTTACTGAAAACGCCAACAGGCGGCGGCATGAAATCATGCCGCCGCCTGTCTCATTTTATCACGTCCGCAATCACGCCGCCTCCCAGCACAGTTCCAGCGGCGTCGTACACCACCGCCGACTGCCCGGGGGTCACCGCCCGCTGGGGCTCCTGGAATTCCAGCCGGACCCGGTCCTCCGCCGGGAAAACCGTCGCGGGCTGTTCCCGCTGGCTGTAGCGGGTTCTGGCCAGGGCCCGGAAGGGCTGCGCGGGCGGGTCTATCAGCCAGTTCCAGTCCTCCGCCACGCAGGCGGAGGAGTATAGCGCCTCCTCCGGCCCCACGGTGACGGTGTTGTCCTCCATGGACTTGGCGCACACGTAAATCCGCCCGCAGGAGGACACCCCCACCCCCCGGCGCTGGCCGATGGTGAGCCCCGCCGCCCCCCGGTGGCGGCCCACCACCCGGCCCTCCAGGTCCAGAATGTCCCCCTCGGGGCTGGGGACGCCGGTGTACCGCTCCATGAACGCCAGGTAGTCCCCGTCGGGGATGAAGCAGATATCCTGGCTGTCGTGCTTCCGGGCGTTGACAAAGCCCTCCCGCTCCGCGATGGCCCGGACCTCCGCCTTGGTCAGCCCCCCCAGGGGAAACAGGGTGTGGGCCAGCTGCTCCCGGGGGATGGGGTAGAGGACATAGCTCTGGTCCCGGCTGAGGTCGGCGGCCTTGGCCAGCCGGAAGCCTCCCCCGGCCTCCAGAATTTGGGCGTAATGTCCGGTGGCGATATACCCGCAGCCCAGCTCCTGGGCTCGGCGGTGGAGGCGGTCGAATTTCAAATAGCGGTTGCAGCTGACGCAGGGGTTGGGGGTCCAGCCCCGCCGGTAGGTATCTACAAAGGGCTGGATGACCTTGGCCTGAAAATCGTCGGTGAAATTGAACACATAGTGTGGAATCCCCAGCCGCCGGGCCACCTGCCGTGCGTCCTCCACGTCGTCCAGCGTGCAGCAGGGATGGCCTTTGTCCATCCCTGCCGCCTCATTGCCGAACAGCTTCATGGTGACGCCCACACAGTCGTAGCCCTGTTCCCGCAGCAGCCACGCCGCCGCGCTGGAGTCCACCCCGCCGCTCATGGCCACCAGCACCCGCCTGTTTTCCGTCATGCCGGCGTTACCGCAGGACCGCGCCGCAGTCCCGTTCCAGGGCCGCCAGGATGGACTTCACGTCCTCGTCGGCCTCCTCGCCGGTGAGGGAGCGGTCGTCGGCCCGCAGGACCAGATTGAAGGCCACGGATTTTTTGCCCTCGCCCAGGTTTTTGCCCCGGTAGATGTCGAAGAGGGAGACCTCTTTCAGCAGTCCCCTGGCCCCCTTGCGGATGGCGGCCTCCAGCGCTCCCACGGACACCTCCTCCCCGCACACCACGGCGATGTCCCGGGTGATGGGGGGGTACTTGGGCAGGGGGGCGTACTCCGGGTCGGGGCCTTGGGCCATCAGCAGCTCGTCGAAGGACAGCTCGGCGCAGTACAGCTCCCCGTCCACGCCGAAGTTCTGGGCGGCCAAGGGGTGGATCTGGCCGAACACTCCCACGATGTTGGTTCCGCTGTACGCGTAAGCGCAGCGCCCGGGGTGGTAGGAGGGGTCCTCGGCGCAGGGCTCGAAATGGATGTCCCGGGCCCGGATGCCCTTGAGCAGGGCCTCCACGGCCCCCTTCATGGTGAAGAAGTCCATACCGTTTCCGTAGGCCCCCAGGGTTAAAATCTGGGCCTCCATGGCCAGGCCGTCGTCTCCGCCGGGCATATAGATGCGGCCCAGCTCGTACAGCCACGCGGAGCGGTTGCGGTTGTTGTAGTTGCGGCCCAGCACCTCCAGCATGGAGGGCAGGGTGGTGGTGCGCATGATGGAGGTGTCCTCCCCCAAGGGGTTGAGAATCTTGAAGGACTTGCGGTGGAAGTCCTCTTTGCCCCACAAAATCTTGTCGTAGGCAGTGGGGGAGATGAAAGAATAGGTGATGATCTCGCTGTACCCGCAGGTACGGCACAGCTCGCCCAGCTTGTTTTCCACCTTCTGGGCGGGGGACCAGCCTCCCTGGGTGGTCTGGCCCCGCATGAGGGTGGTGGGAATGTTGTTGTAGCCGTGGAGCCGGGCCACCTCCTCGGCCAGGTCGGCCAAGCGGCGCACATCCCCCCGGTAGGAGGGGATCACCACTTCGGCGGGGCCGTTGGGGAAGTTCTTCTCCTCGGTGAGGATGTTCACCCGCTCCAGCAGCTGATACATCTCCACTGGGGCGATATCGGTGCCCAGCAGGGCGTTGACCTTCTCCGGGTCCATGGTGACGGTCCAGGGCTGGGGGACGTTGTTCAGGATGTCAATGACGCCGTCCACCACCTCGCCGGCCCCCAGCAGCTCCACCAGCTCGCAGGCACGGTTGACGGCGGGCAGGGTGTTCATGGGGTCCAGCCCCTTCTCGAACTTGGCCGACGCCTCGGTGCGCATACCCAGGGCCAGCGCCCCCTTGCGGATGCAGGTGCCGTCGAAGCAGGCGGACTCGAACACCACGTCGGCGGTGTCGTCCACGATCTCAGAGTTCAAACCGCCCATGATGCCCGCCAGACCCACCGCCCGGCCCTGGTCGGCGATGACCAGATGGTTGGCGTTCAGAGTGTGCTCTTTGCCGTCCAGGGTGGTGAGCTTCTCGCCCTCCGCCGCCCGGCGGACGATGATCCTGCCGCCGTTGACGTAGCGGTAGTCGAAGGCGTGCATGGGCTGGCCGTACTCCAGCATGACGTAGTTGGTGATGTCCACGATGTTGTTGATGGGCCGGACCCCCATGGCCCGCAGCCGCTCCCGCATCCACTTGGGGGAGGGGGCGATTTTTACGTTACGCACCATCCGGGCGGTGTACCGGGGGACCAGATCGGCGTCGGGGGTCTCCACGTCCAGCAGGTCGGTGAGGACGCCTTCAGCCCCGCCCTTCACCTCCGGCTGGTGGAACTCACAGGGCACGTCGAAAGTGGCGGACACCTCCCGGGCCAGGCCGATGACGGACAGGCAGTCCGGGCGGTTGGGGGTGATCTCGAACTCCACTACGTGGTCGTCCAGGCCGATGACGGGTTTAATGTCGTCCCCAGGCTTGCACTCCTCCTGAAGCACAAAGATGCCGTCGGGGATGCAGTGGGGGAACTCCTTCTGCTCGGCGTGGAGGTCGGCCAAAGTGCAGATGGCATCAGCCTTGGTGTTGTAGGCCACCATGTCGCCAGTGTGGATATTCTGACAGGCGGTCTTGACGAAAAGGTACTTGGGGCTATCCTTCTCCGGATTGTGCATCATACAACTCCACATAGCCCCGCCGATGTTCTTCACCTCGTCTACCTTAGCCGCTGCTACCGGGCCAAAAATCTTGTGCCCCGGCTGGATATCCGCCGGGATGGAGGGCTTGGCCGGGTCGATGGGGTGGTAGTCCCCCAGAATGGCGGCGGCGGTGACGGCGGCATAGGGGAAATCCCGCTCGTCCAGCCCCAGTTCGGAGAGTCCGCACATCATGCCGTCGGACAGCACCCCCCGCAGCTTGCCCTTTTCAATCTTTTTGCCGCCGGGGAGGGTGGATTTGTGCAGGGCCACGGGGACCAAGTCGCCCTCGTGGATGTTCCAGGCCCCGGTGACGATCTGAATGGGTTCCTCCCGGCCCACGTCCAGCCGGCAAACCCACATATGGTCGGAATCGGGGTGGCGCTCCATGGACAAAATCTTACCCACCACTACGTTGGAGATCTCAGCGCCCAGGTCGGAAGTTCCTTCCACCTTGGAGCCGGACAGGGTCATGGCCTCGGCGAACTCCCGGTCGGGTACGTCTATTTTTACAAACTCATTGAGCCACTTTCGGGATAGATTCATATATAAAAACCCCTCTTAAATAATATTGTAAAAGCGAAACGCAGTTTCGCGGCTAAAAGTTCTTTTTCGGTTCCTTTTTCTTTCAAGAAAAAGGAACGCCCGTCCGGCGAGGACGCCTTTAAAACTGCTCCAGGAACCGAATGTCGTTTTCAAAAATCAGCCGCAGGTCGGCGATCTTGAACCGGCGCATGGCGGTGCGTTCCAGGCCCATGCCGAAGGCCCAGCCCGACCACTGGCCGGGGTCGATGCCCGCCATCTCCAGCACCCGGGGGTGGATCATCCCCGCGCCCAAAAGCTCAATCCAGCCCTCTCCCTTGCAGGTGGGGCAGCCCGCGCCGCCGCACTTGTGGCACTGTACGTCCATCTCGCAGGAGGGCTCGGTGAAGGGGAAGTGGTGGGGGCGGAACCGGGTGACGGTGCCTACGCCGAAGAGCTGCTCGGCCAGCAGGTTCAGCGTGCCCTTCAGGTCGGCCATGGTGATGTGCTTGTCGATGACCATCCCCTCCACCTGGTGGAACATGGGGGAGTGGGTGGCGTCCACCTCGTCCTTGCGGTACACCCGGCCCGGGGCGATGATGCGGATGGGCAGGGGCATGGAGTCCATGGCCCGCACCTGCATGGGGGAGGTCTGGGAGCGGAGCATTACCCGGCTGTCCTCATCAAAGTAGAAGGTGTCCGACCAGTCCCGGCTGGGATGGCCCTCCTCGGCGTTGAGCCGGTCAAAATTCAGCTGGGCCAGCTCGATCTCGGGGCCGTCCAGCACGGTGAAGCCCATGCCGATGAAGATCTCCTTGATCTCGTCCAGGGCGGTGTTCATGGGATGGCGGCGGCCCACCTGCACCTGCCTGCCGGGGATGGTCACGTCCACCGTCTCCGCCTTCAGCTTCAGCTCCAGGGCGGCGGCCTCCATCTTCCGGGCGGCGGTCTCAAGGGCGCTCTCCAGGGCCGCCCGGACCTCGTTGGCCAGCTGGCCCATGGCGGGGCGCTCTTCGGCGGACAGCCTGCCCATCTGCTTGAGCACCGCCGTCAGTTCCCCCTTCTTGCCCAGGTATTTCACCCGCAGCTCGTCCAGAGCGGCGGCGTCCTTGACGCCCTCGAAGGCGGAGAGCGCCTCCGCGCGGATTTTTGCCAATTGTTCTTTCATACTGATAACTCCTTTATTTCCCGTTCAATGAGTGAATTTGCCAATTCAAACGCCGCCACCCGCCGTCTGGCCAGGGTGAGCTGCGATTTGTACCGCTGGGGTTGTTCCTTTGACTCCAACGTGGCGATGGTTTCCGCCAGCTTGTGCAGGGTGGAATCAATCTGCCGCTTTGCCTGGCTCAGCTCGTCGATGGTATATTCCATAGCCGCCTCCCGTCACAGGTCCTGGTTGACTTTGAACACGTCGGCCACGTCGCTGATGGTGATGTAGGCCGAAGGGTCGGCCTCGTGGACGATGTCCCGCATCTGGCTGATCTGGAAACGATTGACCACAAAGTAGACCATGGCCTTCCGGGTGCGGGAGAAGCCGCCCCAGGCCTCCATCCAGGTGACGCCGCTTCCAAAGTGCTGGGACAGGGCGTCGCACACTTTTTTGGGCCGGCTGGTGACGATGGTGGCGGCCTTGGAGCGGTCCACGCCCTCCACCACGAAATCCACCGTCTTTAAGGCGGCGGCGTAGGTGACGATGGAGTACAGGGGCAGAATCCAGCTGTTCAGCACCGCGCCGCACACAATGTACAGCGCCACGTTATAGATCATCACGAAGGTGCCCACGGTCAGGTTCAGCCGCTTGGCGAATATGACCGCCATCACCTCGATGCCGTCGATGGCGCCCCCCAGCCGGATGGTCAGGCCGCTGCCCAGCCCCGAGATGATGCCGCCGAACAGGGCGCACAGCAGCAGGTCCTGCCCCGCCAGGGGGGAGGCGATGGCCACGTCGATGGGCAGCACGTAGGTGATGAGCCAGGCGCTCACCGAGTACACCGCCACGGAGAACAGGGAGTAGATGGTGAACTCCTTTCCCTGCCGCCGCAGGCCGAACAGGAACAGGGGTACGTTGAGCACCGCCAGGAACAGGGACAGGGGCACCCGTTCCCCGGTGAGCTGGGCCAGCAGCATGGACGTGCCGGAAATGCCGCTGTCGTACAGGTTGACAGGGTACAGGAAGATGGTCACTCCCAGGGCGTTGACGATGCCCGCCAGCAGCAGGGCGGGAAAGCGGCCCCATTTCAAATTCATTTTGCCAATCTGCATTGGTTCCCTCCTTTTTATTGCAGCTGGACGAACCGGGGTTCAGCGCTCCCGCTGAAAGCCCAGATACCGGGTGCCCTGGAAGGTCAGGCGGCCCCGGTCGCCCTCCACCAGCATCCCGTATTCCGGGCCGGTGACGGGCAGCTCCATCCGGTCGCCGCTGTCCACCTGGAAGGTGACATAGTGGGAGGTGGAAGCGTGGCTGTGTTCGCCGCCGCCGTGGACGCTGGTGCGTTTGGTCACCACCTCCGCCTCCACGGTGAGCCGGGGGGAGGCGTTGTTGTTCTTCCATTGCCGGATGCTGGAGATGAGCCCATACAAAAATAGGCCAGTAACGAGGAGAAATATCAAGCCGAACATCACAGGAAACAGCGCATCCATCAAGCCAAACCCAAACATGTTTTTCCTCCCTTTCTCAATAAAAAATGCCCTTCCTCCCCGTAACTGGGGACGAAAGGCTGACCTTCCGCGGTACCACCCACATTCCCGCGCACAGCGCGGACGCTCAAGGCCCGGTAACGGCGGACCGCAAATCCGTCCCCCTCTCGGGGGCCGCTCCCGGGCGAACAAGCGGCACATACCGGGGCGGCTCTCAGCCGGTGACCGCCCCTCTCTTTGGATACGCAAACCCGCTATTTTCCCGTTCCTCGCATTTCACTTTTCCTTTTATATCACATTGACGGGTGAAATGCAAGTGGAAAAACGCTGATTTAACGGATACTCCCGTCTCTGGCGGGGGATATCTCCTCCCCAGCGTAATAATAAGGTTGAAATACAGGGGGGAAAACGGTATAATGTGGGAAAATGAAAGGGGGCCGTCATATGAACCTGTACACAGCCGCCCAGATGCGGGAGGCCGACCGCCGGGCCATTGAGGAGCTGGGCATCCCGTCCACTCAGCTGATGGAGAACGCCGCCATGGCCGTGGTGCGGGAGGTGCGGGCCCTGCCCATCCCCGGCCCGGGGCTGGACGGCCCGGTGGGCTGGGTCACCACCGATGGCCGCGCCCCCACGCCAGAAGAACAGGCGGAGTTCTGGGCCATGCGGCGGCGGTCGGCCATCGTGTGGTGCGGCCCCGGCAACAACGGCGGGGACGGGGTGGCCGCCGCCCGGCTGCTGCTGGAGATGGGCTGGCGGGTGAAGTGCGTCCTGGTGGGGGACCGGGACAAGATGACCGACGACTGCCTGGAGATGGAACGCCGCCTTGTGGAAGAAGGGGGCATGCTGGAGGACTTCGATCCGGAACACAAGGAGCAGTATATGCCCTTTGACGTGGCCATCGACGCCCTGTTTGGGGTGGGCCTCCGCCGGGACCTGGGGCCGGACGCGGCCCTGGCCGCCCGGATGACCCGCTGGGGCACGGGCTGGGTGGTAGCGGTGGACGTGCCCAGCGGCATCCACGCCGACACCGGGGACGTGATGGGCACGGCGGTAAAGGCCGACCTCACTGTCACTTTCTCCCGTGGCAAGCCGGGATTATACGTGGGCCAGGGGGCGGTGCACAGCGGCCGAGTGGTTATCGCCGACATCGGCATACCCGGCGAGGTGTACCCGGAGCGCCCCCAGACCGTGCTGGTGGGGCGGGAGGACTTGTATCTGGCGCCCAGGCGGATGGACGGCCATAAGGGGGATTTCGGCAAGCTGTTCATATTAGCCGGAAGCCGGGGGTACACCGGGGCGGCGGCCCTGTGCGCCCGCGCGGCGGTCCGTTCCGGCGTGGGGCTGACGACCCTGGCTGTCCCCGAAGAGGTGTACCCCATCCTGGCCGCCAAATGCTGCGACGAGGTGATGGTGTGGCCTTGGGCAGAGAGCGGCGATGAAATCGTGGAAAAGGCCAAGGGCTGTACCGCCGCCGTCATCGGACCCGGCCTGGGCCAGGGCGGGAGAGCGGAGGAGCTGGTCCTCACGCTGCTGCGGGAGCTGACCTGTCCCGTCATTCTGGACGCCGACGGTCTAAATATCATTTCCAGGCATATAGATGTGTTGGACGAGCGGGAAGGGCTCACCGTCCTCACCCCCCACGACGGGGAGTTCGCCCGGCTGTCCGGCTGCGAGCTGCCCATCCGGGACCGGCTGGGGGCGGCCCGGAGCCTTGCCGCAGAGCGCCGCTGCGTCGTGGTGCTCAAGGGCCACCGGACCGTCACGGCGGCGGAGAACGGCGGGTGCGCCGTCAACTCCACCGGCAACCCCGGCATGGCCAAAGGGGGCAGCGGAGACGTTCTGGCGGGGCTGATGGGGGGGCTGCTGGCCCAGGGCGGCGGCCTGGACGAAGCGGCGAAGGCGGTGTGGCTCCACGGCAGGGCCGGGGACCTGGCGGCGGAGGACAGGGGGGAGCACGGCATGACCCCATCTGACCTCATCGAGCGGCTCCCTGACGCCCTTAAAGAGCTGGCCGGGCAGAACGATGCGCTTTGTGAGATCAAATAACCGATCAATGGGAGGAGGAACCGCAGGGTGCGCAAGATGGCGTCTTGTGTACTGATGATAACCCTGCTGCTGTCCGGCTGCCGGGCCGGAAGCGCGGGCGGGACCCCGGAGGATGCGGCGCTGGCCCTCCGGGAGGAGTACCAGGGGCTGGCGGGCTGGTCCGCCGCGATGGACGTTTCGGTGTACTACACCGAAACGGTGTACGACTTCTCCATGGACGTTCAGTGGCGCAGGGATGGAGAGACGGTGCTCACCGTCACCGCCCCGGAGCTGGTGGCGGGGATCACCGCCCGGGTGGCCCAGGGGGAAACAGTGCTGGAGTACGACGGCGCGGGGCTGTCCCTGGGCCTGCTGGACGGGGACGGGCTCACCCCGGTGTCCGCCGCAACCGCGTTTATGGAGCAGATCGAAAAGGGCTGGATGGCCAAATGCGCCTGGTCGGGGGAGAACGGCGAGCTGCTGCAAATCTCCTTCCGGGACCCGGAGCTGGAGGCGGATACCGGCACCCAGTACCTGCTCACCTTTGACCGGGCCGGCGGGGCCCTGCTGGCCGCCGAGGTGAGCACGGCGGGGGAGACGGTGCTGACGGCCCGCATAAGTAACTTTACATCGGAGAGGTCACAGAATGAGACGGGAAACAACACGCACATGGGCCGAGGTCAGCCTGGGCAATCTTGAGCACAATTATCGGGACCTGCGCGCCTGCGCCCCGAACAGCAGGTTTTTGGGCATTGTGAAGGCCAACGGCTACGGCCACGGGGCGGTTCCCATCGCCGCCCGTCTGGTGGAGCTGGGGGCGGAATATCTGGCGGTGGCCTGCCTGGACGAGGGGGCGGCCCTGCGCAGGGCCGGGATCACCGCCCCCATCCTGGTCCTGGGATACACCCCGCCGGAGATGGCCACCGAAGTGGTGGACCTGGACCTGACCCAGAGCGTTTTCACCCCGGAGCTGGCAAAGGCCCTGTCCGACGCCGCCGGAGCGGCGGGAAAGCGGGCCAGGATTCACCTGAAAACGGACACGGGCATGAGCCGCCTGGGGGTGCTGGACCACAACCCGGAGGCCGCCGCCAGGGAGCTGGCGGAGCTGTGCGCCCTGCCCCACCTGGAGCCGGAGGGCATTTTCACCCACTTCGCCAGCGCCGACGGGGACGAGGAATATACCATGCTTCAGTTCACGCGCTTTTTGGACCTGCTGGAGGAGCTGGAGCAAAAATACCGCCGCACCTTTGAAATTCGCCATTGCGCCGCAAGCGCCGCCGTGTTAAACTATCCCTGTACGCACATGGATATGATCCGCCCCGGCATTGCGCTGTACGGCTGTTACCCGGACCCCTCCTGCGAGGGGCTGGACGGCCCCGGCCTCAAGCCGGTGATGTCTCTTTACAGCCGGGTGGCGGCGGTGCGGGCCTTCCCGCCGGATACCCCGGTGAGCTACGGCTGTACGGCCCGCTTCGGCGGGGCGGGAGGACGGGCGGCAGTATTGCCCATCGGGTACGCCGACGGGCTGCACCGGGTTCTGTCGGACAAGACCATGGTATGGCTGGACGGGAAATACCGTCCCATCATGGGCCGGGTGTGCATGGATATGTGTATGGTCCGGCTGGAGGAGGGCGACGGCGTAAAGACCGGCGGCATTGTGGAAATTTTCGGTCCCCACCTGCCCGTGGAGCGCCACGCGCGGCTGGCGGGCACCATTTCTTATGAGCTGCTCTGCGCCGTCGCGCCCAGAGTGCCCAGGGTCTACCTTGACGCATAGGATAGCAGGGGGACTCGCCGGGCAGGAACCCGGCGGTGAGCCGCGGCGGCTTTTCCGGGAAACCCGGTATAAAAGCCGCCGCCCCGTGGGAGAATGATAGTACCCGGTCTACATACGCTGGCCGGGCACTATATCCGGCGGAGTGTGAGATCCTGTGGACAACAGCGTCAAACGCGGCGACATTTTTTACGCGGACCTAAGCCCGGTGGTGGGCAGCGAGCAGGGCGGCGTCCGCCCGGTGCTCATCGTCCAGAACGACACCGGCAACAAGCACAGCCCCACGGTGATCGCCGCGGCGATCACCTCCCAGACAGGGAAAGCCCGTCTGCCCACCCATATCACCCTGGCCTCCCACAGCTGCGGCCTGCCCAAGGACTCGGTGGTTCTGCTGGAGCAGATCCGCACCCTGGACAAAAAGCGCCTGCGGGAGCACATGGGGCGTGTTGACGACCAGGTAATGCGGCGAGTGGACAGCGCCATCGCGGTCAGCTTCGGACTGAGCCCGGAGCGGCTGGTCTGAAGTGGCCCCCGCAAAAGCGCCCTTCAGCTTTTGTGGGGAGAGGAGGGGCAGCGGAGCGCATGGAGCTTTCGGCGGAGCCGGAAGCGGAAGAAGCGCAGTTTGCCCCGACGAGAGGCAGGGCAGAATTTTACCGTACCATCAGCCCGTCCCGGTGAGCCGGGGCGGGCTGGGCGGACAGAAAAATACCTTGGAGGAGCCTACATATGAAAAAATGGAAAGTAGCGGCGGCCGCTCTGTGCGTCTGCTTCCTGTTCACCGCAGCCTACGCCGCCTCCGGCACGCCGGGGGGGCAGACCGACCCCCTGGTGACCCTGAGCTACCTCAACGACACCTATACCAAGCAGGTGAAGGACATGGTGGATCAGACCGTCAGCCAGCGCAAGGCGGAGATGGAGCAGTCGTTGAAAAACATTCTGGCGGGCCAGGGCGGCACGGGGACCGGCACGGTTTCTTCCGGCGCGTTCACTGTGGTCACCCTGAGCCAGGGCCAGTCTCTGGTGGGGGACGTGGGCTGTGAGGTGATGCTGCGCATCGGCGCGGCCACCTGCGTCAGCGAGGACAGCGTGGGCCTCATCGACACCACCGCCGGCTCGGTGCTGGGCAATGGACAGGCCCTGGCGGTCAACCACCTGTACATGGTCACCATCGCCCCCCGGTCGGTAAAGGCAGGCTCCCCCACCGTGAAGGTGCTGGCCCGGGGGCCCTATACCATCCAGTAATATCTAAAAATTTTATTACTGGGAATTCATAGATAATTAACAAAATTTTCGCAAATTATCCCTGGTTTCTTGGTGAGCTTCGTGGTACACTGGAAGTGTCAGGAAGGAAAGCCAGACAATGCGCCGCATCTCCTCTCTTCCTTTAACCGGGGCTGCTCCGGCCCGCCGCCGGAGCCCCCCGGACCAAGTTTCCCGAAGCCCGATCAGGCTGCGTTTAGCGCCCCGCAGAGTTCTGCGGGGCGTTTGTTCTGCCCCTTTATGTTGCCACTTGAAAAAAGCTTCTCTACCTTATATAATAAGTATTACACAATTTGATTTGGAGGTTTTTACCATGTCCATAGACAAAAGCTGGTTTGACGGGATGGAAGCCCGTATCCCCCACGGCGAGGTCCGCACCCGGTTTGCCCCCTCCCCCACGGGGTACATGCACGTGGGCAATCTGCGCACGGCGCTGTATACCTGGCTCATCGCCCGCCACGCCGGGGGGAAGTTCATCCTGCGCATCGAGGACACCGACCAGGGCCGTCTGGTGGCCGACGCGGTGGACGTGATCTATGCCACCATGCGGCGCTGCGGGCTCACCTGGGACGAGGGGCCCGACGTGGGCGGCCCGGTGGGGCCCTATATCCAGACGGAGCGGCGGGAGTTTTACGGGAAGTACGCCCAGCTGCTGATTGATAAAGGCCATGCCTACCGCTGCTTCTGCACCGAGGAGCGGCTGGCGGAGCTCCACCAGGACGGCCCCAACGCCAAGTATGACCGGCGCTGCCTCTCCCTTACCCCCGAGGAGATTCAGGCCAGGTTGGACGCCGGGGAGCCCTACGTGATCCGCCAGCGCATCCCGGAGGGGTCCACCACCTTCCAAGACGCGGTGTACGGCGAGATCACCGTGGACAACGCCGAGCTGGACGACCAGATCCTCATCAAGTCCGACGGCTTGCCCACCTATAATTTCGCCAACGTGGTGGACGATCACCTCATGGGCATCACCCACGTGGTCCGGGGGGCGGAATACCTGTCCTCCGCCCCCAAATACAACCTGCTGTACCAGGCCTTCGGGTGGGATATCCCCACCTACATCCACTGTGCCTCGGTGATGTTCAACGACCCCGCCACCGGGACGGTGCGCAAGATGTCTAAGCGCCTCGGCGATCCCTCCTATCAGGACCTGGTGGCCCAGGGCTACCTGTCCCAAGCGGTGGTGAACTACGTGGCCCTGCTGGGCTGGGCCCCCCACGGCGATCTGGCCGAGCAGGAGTTCTTCACCATGGATGAGCTGGTGGAGGCCTTTGAGATTTCCGGTATCTCCAAGTCCCCCTCCGCCTTTGACATGGACAAGCTGAATTATTTCAACGCCGCTTACCTGCGGGAGCTCACGCCGGAGGCCTTCGCCCGGGAGGCGGAGCCCTGGATCAGACAGTCAGTGAAAAACCCGGCATATGACGCCGCCGCCATCGCCGCCCTCCTCCAGGCCCGGTGCGAAAAGCTGTCCGACGTCCCGGAGAAGGTGGACTTCTTTGACGCCCTGCCGGACTACGGCGTGGAGCTGTTCACCAACAAGAAATCCAAGACCAACGGCGAGGTATCCCTGGCCATGCTGAAGGAGGCAGTCCCGGTGCTGGAGGCCCTGCCTGAGTGGAGCCAGGACGCCATCCACGGGGCGCTGGTGGGGCTGGCGGAGAGGCTGGGGGTGAAAAACGCCACCCTCATGTGGCCCCTGCGCATCGCCGTGGCGGGCAAGGCTGTCACTCCCGGCGGCGCGGTGGAGCTGTGCCGCATCCTGGGCAGGGACGAGACTCTGCGCCGGGCGGCGCTGGGGATGGACAAGCTTCAGTGACCTGAAAAGTTTAGATGAAAAGTACGCCCCTCTGTGCGCGAGCGGTCCGCACAGAGGGGCGTGCTTTGCCCCGGGACAAAATATTAAGAGAAATTTCAAGCCTTTTTTCTTGCGCTTTCCCCCCGCCCTCCGTATAATTGAGGGCAGCACACAGAGAAACGGGGGGCGCGCAATGGACCACATTCTGGTCGTAGACGACGACATCCACATCGGAAACCTCCTCCAGGAGGCCCTGGAGGGGGAGGGCTACCGGGTGAGCCGGGCCTACTCGGGCACCGAGGCGGTGCTGGCCCTGGACCGGGCCCGCCCCGACCTCATTCTGCTGGACCTGATGCTCCCCGGCCTGTCCGGGGAGGAGGCGCTGCCCCGCATGGCGGGCATACCCGTCATCGTGGTCAGCGCCAGGGCGGATACCGACAGCAAAACCTCCATGCTGCTGGGGGGCGCGGCGGACTACGTGACAAAGCCCTTTGCCCTGCGGGAACTGCTGGCCCGGGTGGCGGTGCGGCTGCGGGAGGCTCCTGTTCGGAGGGACGCCCCCCTTGCCTTCCAAAACCTGCGGCTGGACCCGGCGAACCGCTGGGCGGAGGCGGACGGGAAAAGGGCCCGCCTCACCCGGACGGAGTACGCCATCCTGAAGCTGCTGATGGAAAACCCCGCCCAGGTGGTCACCAAGTCCCGGCTGCTGGAACAGATCGGGCAGGACACCCCGGACTGCACCGAGAGCTCCCTCAAGACCCACGTGAGCAATCTGCGGAAAAAGCTGCGGGACGTGGGGGCGGGGGATTGTATTGAATCCGTTTGGGGAATCGGTTTCAAGATGAAATCTTGACGAAATCTGGACGGTTTTCTTGACCGCTTTCTTGACCGTTCTCTGTTACCATGGGAGCATCCAAGGAAACGGAGGTTTTTTTATGGAATACGTACTGGTCACCCAGGGCCTGTCCAAGCGCTATAAGGACTTCAAGGCCCTGGACAATTTCTCCATGCACGTGCCCAAGGGCGCAATCTACGGCTTTGTGGGCCGCAACGGCGCGGGCAAAACCACCCTCATCCGGCTCATCTGCGGTTTGCAGGCCCCCACGTCGGGGACCTATGCCCTGTACGGCGTGGACAGCGCCCAGCGGGACATCGCCAAAATACGCCGCCGCATGGGCGCGGTGGTGGAGACCCCCTCCATCTATCTGGACCTCACCGCCCGGGACAACCTGCGGGAGCAGTACCGGGTGCTGGGGGTGCCCTCCGACGACGGCATCCCGGAGCTTCTCAGGCTGGTGGGGCTGGAGGACGCCGGAAAGAAAAAGGCCCGGAATTTCTCCCTGGGCATGAAGCAGCGGCTGGGCATCGCGGTGGCGCTGGCGGGGGACCCGGACTTCCTGGTGCTGGACGAGCCGGTGAACGGCCTGGACCCCCAGGGCATCATCGACATACGGGAGCTGATTTTAAAACTCAACCGGGAGCGGCGGATTACGGTGCTCATCTCCTCCCACATTCTGGACGAGCTGTCCAGGCTGGCCACCCACTACGGCTTCATCGACTCCGGGCGCATGGTCAAGGAGCTGTCCGCCCGGGAGCTGGAGGCCGCCTGCCGCAAGTGCCTGCGGGTGGAGGTCACCGATACCCGCGCCCTGGCCCGTGTGCTGGACGGCATGGGCGTGGACTACAAGATCCTGGACGACGGGCGGGCCGACGTGTACGCCCAGGTGAACATCTCCCAGCTCAGCCGGGCGCTGGACGGGGAGGGCTGCGAGCTGCTCTCCGCCCAGGAGCGGGACGAGAGCCTGGAGAGCTACTTCGTCAACCTGGTGGGGGGTGGCTCTCATGACTAAACTGCTGAGCGCGAATTTCCTGCGGCTGTGGAAAAGCACGGCCTTCCGGGTCTGCATGATCGTATGCGCCGCGCTGGGGGTGCTGACGATTCTGGGGGAGTTCCAATTCCAGGTCTCCACGGGGGCTGACCTGAGCGTGCCGGAGGTGGCCCAGTACAAGGCTCTGCTGGAGAAAGAATTTTTCCAGTACGTCGGCATCGCCGGTATCCTGGCGGCGTCGTTTATCTCCGTCTTTTTTGGTACCGAGTACAGTGACGGGACCATCCGCAACAAGATCGCCGTGGGCCACTCCCGCCTGTCCATCTATTTCGCCAACCTCATCACCGGCTTTGCGGCGTCCCTGCTGTGCATTGCGGGCTATATGCTGTCCTGCCTGGCGGTGGGCGTGCCTCTGCTGGGCTGGTTCACCAAGCCCGCGCCCCTGCTTCTCGCCACTATTGCCGGGTCGGCGCTGATGCTTGCGGCGTTCTGCGCCATCTTCACCTTTGTTGTCATGAACAGCTCCAAAAAGTCCACTTCGGTGGTGGTCTGCCTGCTGGGTGTGTTTCTCCTGCTGTTTGCCGCCGTATACCTCAACGTCCGGCTAGAAGCGCCGGAGTTCATCCAGGGCTATGAGATGTCCGTCAACGGGGAGATCGTGAACGCCGTGCCGGAGCCCAACCCCCACTATCTTCGCGACACGGCGCGGACAGTCTATCAATTCCTTTACGATCTGCTGCCTACGGGGCAGTCCCTCCAATACACCATGCTGAGCTTCACGGAGCCCCTGCGGCTGATGGGGCTGGCGGCGGCGGTGACCGCCCTGTTCTCCGCCGCCGGGGCGGCGCTGTTCAAGCGGAAGGATTTGAAATAGGTGGGCGGTATGAGAAACCTGCTGTCGTCAAACTTTTTTCGGCTGAGAAAAAGCGCCCTGTTTTGGGGGACGCTGGCAGTGAGCTTCGGGGTTGGGCTGATGCTGGTGCTCAACCGCCTGGGGGACCGGGCCAGCTATGGGGTCAGCATCTCCCTGGACCAGATTTTATTTGGCCACGCGGTGACCATCGGGTTGGTGGGGTCGATATTTGTCAGCCTGTTTCTGGGTATGGAATACAGTGACGGCGCCATCCGCAACAAGGTGGCGGCGGGCCATTCCCGCGCCAGCATCTATCTCGCGGGTTTTCTCTCCATGACCGCCTGCTGTCTGCTGTTCTGTCTGGCCTGTCTCGCCACCGTGCTGGGGCTGGGCGTCCCCCTCATTGGGCCGCCATCCGTGCCCCTGGGGAAGCTGCTGCCCCTTATGGCGGGGTCGATGGTTGTGGCGCTCTCGTTCTGCGCCCTGTTTACGCTGGTGGCGGTGAATTGCAGCCGGAAGGCCGTGTCGGTGGTGGTATGTATGCTGGGGGTCATCTTCATGATGTCCCTGACCACTTATCTCAGCGCCCGGCTGGACCAGCCGGAGTTCCGGGATACCCTTCCCCTGGTGGTGAACGGCCAGATTGTGACCGGCAGCGAGCCCAACCCCCTCTACCTGCGGGGGGCGGTGCGGGAGGTCTATCAAGTCTTGCATGACCTGCTCCCCTATGGACAGGCCATGCAATACATGACCTTTTCCGCCACCCACCCGGAGCGGCTTCCCCTGTATTCCCTGGCCGTCTCCGTCCTGTCCACCGGGGCTGGCGTTCTCCTGTTCCGCAGAAAAGACCTGAAATGAGGTGAAGAAATGCTCCCCTGGCTGCTGTGCGGTGTGCTGGCTGTCTTTGCGGCGGCGCTGTGCGCCCGCCTCCACCTGCTTCAAAAAAGCCTGGACGACATCACGGACCAGCTGGGGGACCGCCTGGACGGCCACACCAACAACCCCATTTTCCTCCCCACCCGGGACCCCCACGCCCGGCGGCTGGCCGCTGAGCTGAACGTTCAGCTCAAGGAGCTGCGCCGTCTCCGCCAGCGCTATGAGGACGGCGACCGGGAGCTGAAGGAGGCCGTCACCAACGTCTCCCACGACCTGCGCACCCCCCTCACCGCCATCTGCGGCTATCTGGAGCTGCTGGAAAAGGGGGAGAAAACGCCGGACCAGGCCCGCTATCTGGCCCTCATCGGCGGCCGGACGGAGGCCATGAAGCGGCTCACCGAGGAGCTTTTTCGCTATTCCATTGCCGCCAGCATGGAGGACGAATTGACTTTGGAGCCGGTGGACCTGAACGGGGCGGTGGAGGAGGCGGTGGCCTCCCTCTACGGGGCCCTGGTGGAGGCGGGGATCACCCCCGCCGTCTCCCTGCCGGAGGGGCGGGTGGTGCGGGAGCTAGACCGGAACGCCCTGGCCCGGGTGCTGGGCAACCTGCTGTCCAACGCGCTGAAATACAGCGCCGGGGACCTGGAGGTGACGCTGGCCCCGGACGGCACGGTCACCCTGTCCAACGCCGCAGACGGGCTGGACGAGGTGCGGGTGGGGCGGCTGTTTGACCGCTTCTATACAGTGGAGACCGGCCGGGGCTCCACCGGGCTGGGGCTGTCCATCGCCCGGGCCCTCACCGAGCGGATGGGTGGGACCATTGCCGCCTGGTACGAGGGGGGGCGGCTGTGGGTGAGCGCCTGTTTTCCGCCAGCCTCCCTGAAATAAAATTCCATTCTCTGCTCCACATTGTCATACCAGTATCTCGACATGGCAAAAAAATATGGTATAATGCGTGCGTCAAGCGCTGGGTGCTCCGGCGGCCGCTTGGCTCTGAGAATCTGCGGGCAGTTCAGGGCAGAAAGCTGTGGAGTTCCAAGAAACTTTTTTCTGTGGAGGAGAGTTTTATGAAGGTTCTGTCAAACAAAAAGCTGGCGACGCGCATTGGTATGATTACATCGGCCATCACCCTGGCGGGTATGCTGGTGTTATGGATTATTGTGTCCACCAACACCGCCGCCATGGTCAAAAACGACATCACCAACCAGATGATGGACGCCGTGGAGTCCAGGGCGTCCATCATTGATGAATATGTGTCCTCGGCGGAGGAGTATATGTCCGCGTTCGCCCTGGGGGGAGAGGTCCGGGATATCCTGCTGAACCCGGACGACCCCGCGCTGCTGGCCCAGGCCCAGCGGTACACCGAGGAATTTGCCGCCATAAAGGGCATTTTTGAGGGACTGTACATTGCCACCCCGGAGACCTATGTGCTCACCCACACCTCCCAGGGGGCCATCGGCATCACCACCCGCTCGGGGGATTCCTTGAAATCCTTCCAGGACACCATCCTGGCCACCCAGAATCTGACCAACCTGGGCATCATGAAATCCCCCGGCACCGGCAGCATGATCCTGTCCATGTACGAGCCTGTTTTTGAGGGCGGCCGGTGCATCGGCTATGCGGGGGCGGGGGTCTATGCCAGCCGCCTGATGGACGCCCTGCTGAACCTGAACATCAAGGGCCTGCCCAACAGCGAGTATGTGTTTATGAACGTAGACACCGGCGTGTACCTCTACCACGAAAACGAGGAGCTGCTGAACACCGAGACCACCGACGCCGGGTATCAGGAGATTCTCCAGCGTATTCGGACGGAGGGCAGCACCCAGGCCAGCACCTACTCCTACCAGGATGAGGACGGGGTCAGGCAGCTGGTGGTCTACAAGTACCTGAAGGACCGGGGCTGGGTCTTTATGGTCCGCAACAACGCCGCCCAGGTGTACGGCTCCGTTACCACGGTGCGGGTGCTGGTGGGGGCGCTGTGCGCAATTATGGCCGCCGCCACCATCCTGGTCACCCTGCTGATCCTGCGTAAGGAGGGCCGGGAGCTCATGGCGGTGGAGCGGGCCATCGGGCGGCTGGGGGACCTGAACCTGTCCGCCGACCAGGAGCTGGAGCGGTTCTACAAGCGTTCGGACGAGATCGGCATGATCGCCCAGACCACCCACCGGGTGTGCGGAGCCCTGCGTGAGACCATCGACGACGTGAGCCGCATCCTGGGGGAGATGGCCGGAGGCAACTTCACTGTGAACGTGGAGAAGAATCAGGACCTGTACATAGGCGATTTCCAGACCCTGTCCGAGAGCTTGAAGTCCATCCGGGCCAACCTGACCAGCGTTATCCGGGACATCACCCAGGTGGCGGGCCATGTGGACGCCAGCGCGGACCGTGTGTCCTCCGAGGCCCAGGCCCTGTCCCAGGGCACGGTGGAGCAGGCCGCCTCCATCACCGGGCTGGTGTCCAACGTCAGCGATATCGCCTCCCAGCTCCAGACCAACACCGCGCGCTGCGGCAGCGCCAGCGAACTGGTGGCCAAGGCCACCGGCTACGCCGACGAGGCGGACGCCAAGATGGACCAGCTCCTCACCGCCACCCGCAACATCGACCAGTCCTCCGCCCAGATCGGCACCATCATCAAGACCATTGAGGACATCGCCTTCCAGACCAACATTCTGGCCCTGAACGCAGCCGTGGAGGCCGCCCGGGCCGGGACCGCCGGAAAGGGCTTCTCCGTGGTGGCCGACGAGGTGCGCACGCTGGCCGCCAAGTCTGCCCAGGCCGCGCAGAACACCAATATTTTAATCAACCGTTCCATCCAGGACGTGAAGTCGGGGACGGATTCCACTGATCTGGCGGTGTCCGCCATGCAGGTTATCAGCGACTGCATCGACTCTATCAAAGCCCTGATGGACGAGATCGCCGCCGCCAGCGCCCAGCAGTCCGATATGATTTTGCTGGTGGAAAACGGCATCAAGGAGATCTCCGCCGTGGTCCAGGCCAACTCCAACGCCGCGGAAAAGAGCGCCGCGGTGTCCAAGGAGCTGTCCGGTCAGGCCCGGGCGCTGCACGGTCTCATCGGCCGGTTCCAAATTTCATAAACGTCCGGCGGCCCATAAAGCGGCCCCGCCCGGTCTGTACAAGCCTGCGGAGGCTTGGCGGACCGGGCGGGGCTTTTTGTACTTTGTGTGGGGTATCCTACAGATTTGCGAACACGTCCATCTGCCTTTGCAGCTCTCCCACAATCTCCTGGTTGGTGTCCATCCCCACGGTGATCCCCGTCATGTCGTCCACCAGCACCCGGGTGCTGCCTGCGGCGCCGGTGAGGCCGGAGGCCGCCCCGTCGATGGAGCTGGAGATGCTGGAGATGGACGCGGCGATCTGGTCCATAGCGGTTTTCAGCCGGTCCGCCTGATCGTTGAAGCCCTCCATGGCCCGGCTGATGTAGTCCGAGTCCTCCCGGTACTGCCGCCCGGCCTGGACGGACCGCTCCAGTTGGTCCATCACGGCCTGGCTCAGGTAGTCGGCCAGCTCCCGGGCGCTGCTGGACAGATAGTCCACGGCCCCCACGACCAGCCCGCTGACCTTCTGAATGTGGCTGGCGGTCTCCGCGCAGGAGTCGGCCAGCTGGTGGACCTCCCGGGCCACCACGGAGAACCCGGCCCCCGCCGCCCCGGCCCGGGCGGCCTCGATGGAGGCGTTGACGGCGATGAGGTTGGTGGAGGAGGAGATGCTGAGGATGTCCTTGGTCAGGGCGCTGATCTGCTCCACGTTCCTGCTTTTCTCGATGGCCTGATCCAGCATGGCCAGGATATCCGCCGTTTTGGCCCGGACCGTCTCCGTCTCGCTGTGGGCGGAGCGCTCCATCTCCTCCGCCCGCTCCCGCATCCCGGCGGAGTAGGCGGTGATGGCGGCGCACTCCTCCGCCATGCTCTGAGTGCTGCCCTGGGTGCCGGAGGCGCTGGAGGTGATGGCGGCGGCGCTGCCCGCGATCTCCTCCAGGGCGGCGGAGAGCTGGTCCGTCAGCTGGGAAAGGCTTTGGACGCTGCCGCTGGAGGTCTGGGTCCGCTGGCGGACCTCCCCCACCACGCCGCTGATGCGCTCGGAGCTGTCCTGAAGGGTGCCCATCACGTCGTGGATCGGGGTGAGGACGTACCTGCGGATGATTCGGAAGCCCGCCGCCACCAGCAGAATACCCACCAGCAAGGTGACGGCGCTGGAGACCAGGGAGATAATGTAGACCAGGGTGAGCCGCCCCCGGGCCGCCTTCGCCTGACTGCTGACCGAGGCCGAGAGCTTGTCGATCTCCGCCTCCGCAGTCCCGCCCCAGCGGGCCACGTCCCCGTTGGCGGTGGCGTAGGCCTCCTGGGTCTTGCTGTCGGCACTGGCGCTGACCAGATAGACCAGGGCGTGCTTGAACTCAGTGTAGCCCTCCAGGAGGGACTGATAGGTCTCCTGGTCCTCCGGGGCCACAAAGCCCTCATAGGAGGCCAGCTTTTCATCCAGGGCCGCTTCCTCCGCCTTGATCTCCTGCACCAGCTGGATCATGGTGGCGTGGTCCGCCGCCACGATGTGGGACAGGGCCAGACGGTGAATGTCCATGACGGACCGGCGGATGTCCTCCAGCCGCTCCTCGCTGACCATGCTCTTGTCCACAATGCTCCCCGCGGTGGTGTGGACGTTGTTGATGCTGAATACCGCCAAAATATTGGACAGCAGTGTGATGAGGCCCAGCAGGATGATGGGCAAGATCAAGCGCTGCTGAAGCGTCAGTCTGCCTTTCATATAATTTCCTCCCCGATGTAGATGTACGGTTTCATCAGCGCTCGCTCACGCCCTGGACCATGCGGTCCAGCTGGGCCTGGAGGGAGGCGCCGGAGGGGTTTCCCTGGGCCATGCTGTCCGCGAACTGGGCCACCGGGTCCCAAAACTTGCCGCCCACCCGCTGAAGCTGGGAATGGTTGGACTGGTCCAGAAGGGCCGCGATGGCCAGGGAGGACTGGACCGCCTGGGAATTGGCCGCGCTGACGTTGGCCGGGCCCTGGCCCCGCATCTCAAAGCGCAGGCGCTGGTTTTCCTCGCTGGTGATCCACTCCGCCAGCCGGGTGGCCCACTCCGGGTGGCTGGAGTAGGCGTTGACTCCAATGAGCTTGCAGCCGGAGAAGGAGGCCATCTGCACTTCCCGTCCCCCGCAGCGGTAGGTGGGCAGCTTGGCCGCGCCCATATCGTCCCCCCAGGCATCCTGGACGGCCACCGAATTCCACACGCCGCTGACGCCGGCGACGACCGAGCCGTCCTGGACGCCGGCGAGAAACTCCCCGTCGGGCCGGTTGGAAAAGCCGGGGCTGGCCGCGATATCCAGCATGGCCTGGGCCACGTCCACCCCCCGGATGGGGCCGTCGGCGCTGTTCCAGGTGCAGTAGTTGGTCAGGCCGTCGTCGTTGAGCCCCACCTCCAGGCCTGTGTTGCCGAAAAAGGCGTAGACGTACCAGGCGGAGGACCAGTCCATGGCCACCAGCTTTTCCGCCTGGGCCGCCGCCTCCAGCAGCCGTTCCAGGCTCTGGACATCCTCTTGGGTGAAATAGGCTTTGTTATAGTATAGGAAGTAGCCGTTATCCGCCGTCAGCGGGTAGGCGTAAAGGGCGTCTCCCACGCTGGCCGCCTCCACCGCGGCGGGGAGGGAGGCGCTTCGTATGGCGTCGTCGTCCGCGATGGGGTCCAGCCCGCCGGCGGCGGCCAGCGCGGCCACCTGGTCGTCGGCAAAGGCGAACACGTCCGCGCCCTCCTCCAGGCTGCCCAGGAGGGCGTCCTTGCAGTTGGACTCGCTCTGGGGCTGGTAGGTGATCTGAAAATCGGCCTGTCCCGCGTAATGCTCCTGGAAGGAGGCGAAGATCTCCTGTAAAAGGGCCTCGTCCTCCTCCGCGCCCCACACGGTCAGGGAGACGGTCTCCCTGACCGGCGGCTGGCTACCGGCGGGAGCCTGGGCCTGACCGCCGCAGGCGGACAGCAGAAACAGCAAGAAAATGGAAACTGCCAGAAGAAAAAGCCGTCTTGCCATAGTTTATCATTCCTCCCGTTTTCTTCTGGGTTATTATAACACCTCGCGTCCCTGATTTCAATTGGATTTCTGGCGGGAGGGAGCTGATAAAGCGCATATGTTTGGACTTGATTTTATGGGTAGGTGCTGTATAATATAGACGAAGAGCTTACCTGCGGCGGCCGGCGGGGCTGCAGAGGCTTCACAATGGAAATAGGAGGACAAAACAAATGCGGAAATGTATTCTGGTCGTCGATGATGACGAGATGAATTTAAAGCGGACCCAGATGATCCTGGAGCGGCAGTATGATGTGATTCTGGCCATATCCGGGCAGGAGGCGCTGAAAAAGCTCGGCCGGACCAAGATTGATCTGATCCTTTTGGATATCGCCATGCCGGGGATGGACGGCATTGAAACCTTTGAGTATATGAGGATGCTGTTGGTGGACACACCCGTGATTTTCCTCACCGCGTCGGGAGACGAGAACGACGTGAGGAGCGCCATCAAGCTGGGCGCGGTGGATTACCTGAAAAAGCCCTTCCTCCCCTCGGAGCTGCTGAGACGGGCCGCAAAGGAGCTTGAGGCGGAATGAGAGGGGAAGGGCAGACCAGCAAACATCTGCTGTTGGCCAGCGTCGTCACCATGGTCGGCATGATGCTGATGGTGATTACCATCGCGTTCTCCTGGGAGCTGTGGATGGTGCCGGTCTTTTTGATCGGCAACGCCGCGGTGTGGTTCCTCCACATCGGAAAATTCGCCATGGAGGAGTTCTATGAGAACCTGTGCATCGGGCTGCTGCTGATCGGCTTCTTCTTCTTTGGCGTGCACAGCGTCAGCCTGTTTGATATACCGGCCGTGGCCTGTATGGTGCTGCTGATCTTTTCCATGATGGACAAAAAGCTGCCCCTGTATCTGATCGCCGCCCTGTATATTCTGCAGCTGCTATACCATTTGCTCATCCTGCACACCATCGCTGCGGACATCACTGTGCAGGAGCTGATACGGCTGTGCCTCGGCGCCACCGTGGTGGCGGGGGCGGTGGCCATCGCCAGGTATCGGATCAACCGAAGGATGGAGGATAGAAAGCAGCAGCGCAACACCATGACGCAGCTGACAGTGGCCAAACGGCAGAACGCCCAGTTCCTGTCCAACATATCCCACGAGTTCCGCACCCCTGTCAACATGGTGCTGGGCCTCAGCGAGGTGGCCCTTGAAAAGGACGTCTCTCCCGAGGTTCGGGCGGACATACGCTCGATTCAGATGGCGGGCAAGCGGCTGTCCAGCCAGATCAGCAATATCCTGGACTACGCGGAGATTGTGGAGGGCACCTTGGCCGCGGCGGAAGAGGAGTACATGATTACCTCTGTGCTCAACGACGTGATCACCACCACGGCGGCCCAGAGCGGTAAGCGCCAGCTGGAGATAGTGTTTGACGTTGCGCCCCGGATACCGGCGGTGCTGGTGGGGGACGCGGAAAAGATCTCCCACGTGCTGAAGATTCTCCTGGAGAACTCTATCAAGTTTACGGATGAGGGCGGCATCAACATCTGCGTTGATTTTCGGAGAGAGAGCTATGGGATCAACCTGCTCATAGACATCTATGACACCGGGATCGGCATGACGCGTTCCCAGCTGGCCCAGATGTACGAGGACTTTTATCAGGCGGATTCCGGCAGCAGCCGGGGAGCGGGGGGCCTGGGCCTGGGCATCCCCATCGCCCGTGGGCTTCTCCACGCCATGGGCGGGTTCATCCACTGTGACAGCACGGACCGGCAGGGAATGGAGATCCACATCACCATCCCCCAGGGGGTGGCGGACGACCAGCCGGGGATGGCCCTGTCCAACCCGGAGCAAATGTGCGTCGGGTGTTTCTTCCGGCCGGAGAAGTACAGCTGTGACGAAGTTAAGGAATACTATGACAAGATGATCCTGCATCTGGTAGAGGGCCTTGGGGTGGAGGGCTATCAGGTCCATAACTTTGAGGGACTTTTGCAGCTGCTGAGCAGCCACAAGCTGACCCATGTGTTCATCGCGCAGTCGGAATATGAGGAGAACAGCGGCTATTATGAAGAGCTGGCAAATTCCTTGCAGGTGGCGGTGATTGTGGAGCGGGAGTTTTCCATGGGAGAGGACAGCAGGCTGCTCGTGATCCGCAAGCCCTTTTTCGCCCTCTCCGTGGTAAACCTGCTCAACGGGCACTGGAACGCGGGCGGCTTCGAGGAGACGCAGGGCGCGGGCCGCAGGCCCTTTACCTGCGAGGGCGTCCGGGTGCTGGTGGTGGACGACGAGGAAATGAACCTGGTGGTGGCCAAAGGCGTCCTGGGCGGCTACGGGATACAGGTGGACACCTGCCTCAGCGGCAGGGAGGCGCTGAAGCGGTGCGCGGACACCGCCTATGACGCCGTATTCCTGGACCACATGATGCCGGGCTTTGACGGCGTGGAGACGCTCCGGCGCATCCGGGAGATGGACAATGGGGCGTATCAGGACCTGCCGGTGATCGCGCTGACGGCAAACACCATCAGCGGCGCCAGGGAGATGTTCCGCCACGAGGGCTTTACGGAATTTGTGCCAAAGCCCATTGAGCGTCCCGTTTTAGAGCGGGTGCTGCGCCATGTCCTGCCCAAGCACTGTATTCGGTACGGCGCGCCGGCCGGAGACAGCCGGGAGGATCAGGGCACGGAGCCCGCGCCGCCCGCCGCCGGGGAAGCGCCGGAGGCGGCCCCTGCTGAGGAGGTTTCCCCCGCCGGGGATGAGGCGGCCGCTGCGACGGCCCAGGAGGGCGGTCTGCCCCGGGCCGCGCTGGTGCGGGCGGGCATCGACGTGCAGATGGGGCTGGATTACTGCTGCGGAGACGAGGGGTTCTACCTGGAGATGCTTCGGATGTTTTCCCAGCAGAGCGAGGGGAAACGGGATGAGATCATCGCCCTGTACGGGGCGGAAAACTGGACGGATTACGCGGTAAAGGTCCACGCGCTGAAGAGCACCGCCCTGACCATTGGCGCGAAGGAGCTCTCGGAGTGGGCCAGGCTGCTGGAGCGGGCGGGGAAAAATGGCGACATCCAGTACATCCGCGACAACCATGACCAGCTGCTGCGGATGTACCAGGAGGTCTGCGGCAGCATTGCCGGACTGTGATCTGAACGGAGATGAGGGAGGCACGGTGTGACGAAGGAATGGATAAAAAAACATTTTGACCACAGGATCAGCCTGCGGGAGCGCATGTTCCGCCTGGTGACGGGCGTGTGCATGGTGGCGCTGATATTCATCCTGCCCATGGGGCGGAGCATTGTCAATCTGCTGATTCTGGCGGGGAGTCTGGTCTATATGGCGGCGGCGGTGGATATCAGCATCAAAAAGGAGCGCATCAACGAGGGGGCCACGTCCATCGCGGTGCTGATGCTGGTGGTCCTGCCGGTGAGCTTTTTCACTGCGGGCGGCTTTTACAGCGGGGTGCCCGAGTGGTTTGTGCTGTGCTTCATCTACATCAGCATAACGCTGGCGGGCAGGCGCAAGCTGGTGTTTTTCCTGCTGTGCACGGTGGAGACGCTGTTGTGCTACTACATCGCTTACAGCTTCCCGGAGCATGTCGCCCAGAACGCCCAGGCCCAGTCCTTTTTTGAGTCCGCCTACTCCGTGGTCATGGTGGGTGTGCTCACCAGCGTGCTGCTGCTGTTTCTGAATCAGCTCTATGAGAAGGAAAACCAGCTCACCAAAGAGCAGAAGAAAGAGATCGAGGAATTGAACCAGGCGGAGAACAACTTTTTCTCCAGCATGAGCCACGAGATCCGCACGCCCATCAATACCATCATCGGGCTGAACGAGATCATCCTTCGGGGGGATATTCCCGAGGATGTGGCGGAAAACGCCAGGAACATCCAGGGCGCCAGCAAGATGCTGCTGACGCTGATCAATGACATTCTGGACCTGTCCAAGATCAAATCCGGGAAAATGGAGATCGTCAACGTCTCCTACATGACCGGCGAGCTCTTCTCGGACATTGTCAACATGATCTGGGTGAAGGCCCAGAAAAAGGGGCTGGAATTCCGGCTCTATGTGGATTCCTCTATCCCCAGCATGCTCTGCGGCGACGAGGTGCGCATCAAGCAGGTGCTGATTAACCTGCTGAACAACGCCGTCAAGTACACCAGCGAGGGCGCCGTCACCCTGTCCATCCGGTGCGAGCGGATCGGGCTGAACCGGGTGCGGGTCTGGTACACCGTGGAGGACACGGGCCAGGGGGTGAAAAAGGAGGACATTCCCTACCTGTTCAACGCCTTCAAACGGGTGGACGAGCGGAAAAACCGCCACATTGAGGGAACCGGGCTGGGGCTGAGCATCGTCCACCAGCTGGTGGAGCTGATGGGCGGCAGGATCAGCGTGAACAGCGTCTATACAAAGGGCTCCATCTTCATTGTGGAGCTGGAGCAGGACATTGTGGACGACAAGGAGCTGGGGACGTTTACGCTGGCCTCCCGCAGGAGGGCCCGCAATGGGGAGCAGTACAAGCAGAGCTTCGAGGCCCCGGAGGCCCATCTGCTGGTGGTGGACGACAATGAGATGAACCTGCTGGTGGTGCGCAAGCTGCTGGAGGCCACAAAGATCCAGATCGACACGGCGGCCAGCGGCGCGGAGTGCCTGAGGCTGACCCAGGAGCAGCGGTACGACTGCATCCTGATGGACCACCTGATGCCGGAGATGGACGGCATCCAATGCCTGCGGGCGCTGCGCACACAGCCGGCGGGGCTGTGCCAGGACACGCCGGTGATCGCCCTGACGGCCAACGCGGGAAGCGACCAGCAGATGCTCTACCGAAAGGAGGGCTTCAGCGGTTATTTGGCAAAGCCGGTGAACGGGGCGCTGCTGGAGGCGGCGGTGCTCAGCATCCTCCCCAAGGAGCTGGCCAACCTCAGCGAGGGGGCCAGCCAGTCGGAGATCGGCAAGGATGTGCTGATCTTCGAGCAGGCCAAGCGGATTCCGCTGGTGGTCACCACGGACAGCGTCTGCGACCTCCCGGAGTCGCTGAAAAAGGAGTTCGGTATTGCCGTATGCCCCTACTACATCTGCACGGAGCAGGGGCGCTTTCTGGATGAAGAGGAGCTGAAGGCGGACGACCTGATCGTGTACATGGCCGAGGGGAACAACGGCTTCTCCCTGCCCCCCGAGGTGGAGGACTACGAGAGATTCTTTGCCGAAAGGCTGACCACGGCCCAGAACGTGATACACATCGCCATGGCCAAGCAGGCCAGCCAGGGGTACGAAAACGCCCTGGAGGCGGCAAAATCCTTTGATAATATCACGGTGCTGGATTCCGGCCATCTCTCCAGCGGCATGGGGCTGGCGGTGCTGTACGCCGCGTCCATGGCGGAGCAGCACGCCGGGAAAGAGGAGATCATACAGGCGGTAGAGGATCTGAAAAGCCGCCTGACTTCCTCGCTGATTATCGACAGCACCCATATGATGTGCCAGGCGGGGTATCTCTCCAAGCGGACTCAGCTGCTCTGCGACACCCTGCTGCTCCACCCCGTCATCATGATGCGCAAGAGCCGGATGGTGGTCGGCGCGATGGAGATGGGCAATTTTGCCCGGGTGGCCCGGAACTACGTGCGGAAGATGTTCCGAAACCCGGACCATATTGACCGGCGTATTCTGTTCATCACATACGCGGGTATGGATGAATCGAGCCTGAAATTCGTCCAGGAGCTGGTGGAGCAGTACTGTCCGTTCGAGCGTGTCTACCTGCAAAAGGCCTCCGCCGCCATCGCCAGCAACTCCGGCCCCAGGGCCTTTGGCCTGCTGTTTATGCGGAAATAGGGGGGGCGCCCGCAAAAAAAGTCTTGCAAAACGGGGAGAATAGGGGTATAATGCCTCTGGACAATTGAACAGACGGGAGCTTGTAGTACAGGCTGAGAGGAAGGTGTGACCTTCGACCGGTAACCTGATTTGGATAATGCCAACGTAGGGATGCCTGTGCAGCATGGGTTTTGATGGAGGCCGCCAAATTGGGCGGCCTCTGTTTTTTGTCCCAGCTTTTTTGGAAAGGAAGTGGGAGCCGGCATATCCCAATTCAATTTGGGCGGACAGGAGGGGAGCGCCTCAGGTCTGTAAGCACAGCGATGGGAAGCCGTGTTCCGGCGTGAGAGGAAGCCAGTGAGCTTCGACCGAACGAACCTGCCGCGGCGGTGGCCGCGCATTTGGGGAGCGACGCTGTGACTGCCGTTCTCACATCATTTTCAAAGGAGATCACACCATGAAGAACATGGACCGAACGCAAAAGCTGTGCCTTGCCGCCGTGCTGTGCGCCGTGGCGGTGGCGGGGAGCCTGCTTTCCTTCCCCATCGCCGGGAGCAAATGCGCCCCAGTGCAGCATATGGTCAATATCCTGTGCGCCGTATTCCTGGGCCCCGGCTACGGCGTGGGGGCGGCCTTCGGGGCCAGCCTGATCCGCAACCTGCTGGGGCTGGGCAGCCCCATGGCCTTTCCGGGCAGCATGTGCGGAGCGCTGCTGTGCGCTCTGGCCTATTGGAAAACGAAAAGCATCCCCCTGACCCTGCTGGCGGAGGTGTTGGGCACGGCGGTGCTGGGCGGGCTGTGCGCCTACCCGGTGGCCGTCCTGGCGCTGGGGCAGAGCGCGGGGGAGATCGCGTTTTACGCTTACATCATCCCGTTTTTCATCTCCACAGCGGCGGGGGCGGCGCTGTCCGGTGTCATTCTGGGGGCGCTGAGCCGGTCCGGCGCGCTGAAGCGTCAAGGGGAGGAGGTCTGAGCCATGCTGGGAGAACTGCTTGACAACGTGAGACGGCGCCATCCGCTGGTCCACAACATCACCAACTATGTCACGGTCAACGACTGCGCCAACATCCTGCTGGCCTGTGGCGGCTCGCCCATCATGGCCGACGACGCCGGCGAGGCGGAGGAGATCACCGCCCTCTGCGCCGGGCTGAACATCAACATCGGAACCCTGAACGCCCGAACCATCCCCGCCATGCTGGCCGCGGGGAAGAAGGCCAACCAGCTGGGCCGTCCCGTGGTGCTGGACCCGGTGGGGGCAGGGGCGTCCAGGCTGCGGACGGACACCGCCCTGGGCCTGCTGGACCAGGTGCGCTTTGCCGTCGTCCGGGGGAACATCTCCGAGATCAAGACCCTGGCTCTGGGGAGCGGGTCCACCCGGGGGGTGGACGCAGGCGTGGGGGACGCGGTGACCAAGGAATCGCTGGAGGAGGCAGTCCGCTTCGCCAAGGACTTCGCCCGGAAAACTGGGGCGGTCGCCGCCATCACCGGGGCCATCGACATCGTGGCCGGGGGGGAGCGGGCCTTCTGCATCTTCAACGGCCACCCCATGATGAGCCGTGTCACCGGGACGGGCTGCCAGCTGTCCGCGATGACGGCAGCCTATGTGGCCGCCAGCCCCGACAGGCCCCTGGAGGCTGCTGCTGCGGCTGTATGCGCCATGGGCGTGTGCGGGGAGATCGCCCACCGGCGGCTGGGGGAGCTGGACGGAAACGCCTCCTACCGCAATTATATCATTGACGCGGCGTACCATCTGGACGGGGAGACCCTGGAGCGGTGCGCGAACTATGAGATACTTTGACAGGATGTGGGACCATGAGATGTAAAAAGGATACCATGCTGCTCTACGCCGTCACCGACCGGGCCTGGACCGGGGCCCAGACCCTGTACCAGCAGGTGGAGCGCGCCTTGAAGGGGGGCGTCACCTGCGTCCAGCTCCGGGAAAAGGATTTGCCGGAGGCGGAATTTCTGGCGCAGGCCAGGGAAATCGGGGGCCTGTGCCGGGCTTACGGCGTGCCGTTTATCATCAACGACAACGTGGAGATCGCCTTGGCCTGCGGCGCGGACGGCGTTCACGTGGGCCAGAGCGATATGGAGGCGGGCCGCGTCCGGGCCGCTGTGGGCGGGGGCATGATGATCGGCGTGTCCGCCCGGACCGTGGAGGAGGCCCTTGCCGCCCAGCGGGCCGGGGCGGACTACCTGGGGGTGGGGGCGGTGTTCGCCACCTCCACCAAGCTGGACGCCGAGGCGGTGTCCCGCCAGACCCTGAAGGACATCTGCGCCGCCGTGGACATTCCCGTGGCCGCCATCGGCGGAATCGGGAAGGACAACATCCTGGAGCTGTCCGGCACGGGGATCGATGGGGTGGCCCTGGTGTCCGCCATCTTCGGGGCGGAGGACATCGAGGGCCGCTGCCGGGAGCTGAAGGAGCTGGCCCGCAGGGCGGTGGGCCCATGATTGCCGGGGCGGTCTTTGACGTGGACGGCACCCTGCTGGACTCCATGTCCATCTGGGACACCGTGGGGGCGGACTACCTGCGCTCCATCGGGTTTGAGCCGAAGGAGAACCTGAACGAGGTGTTCAAGGATATGAGCCTGGACCAGGCGGCCCGGTACTATCAGACCGAGTACGGCGTGACCCTGTCCGTGGAGGAGATCACGGCGGGGGTAAACGCCCTGCTGGAGGACTTCTACCGGCACAGGGCCGCCTTGAAGCTGGGGGCGGGGGAGCTTGTGCGGGAGCTTTCCCGCCGTGGGGTGAAGCTGTGCGTCGCCACCGCTACGGATCGGTATCTGGTGGAGGCCGCCTTGGAGCGGTGCGGGGTGCTGTCCTGCTTCGGGAGGATCTTCACCTGCGGCGAGGTGGGACACGGCAAAAACGAGCCCCATATTTTTGAGGCGGCGCTTCGGTTTTTGGGGACTGTGCGGGAGGAAACCCTGGTGTTTGACGACGCGCTCTACGCCGTCCGCACGGCGAAAAAGGCCGGGTTCCCCGTGGCGGCGGTCTATGACAGCCACGAAAAGGGACGGGACGAGGTCCGCGCCCTGGCAGACGTTTACTTGGAAAACCTGGCGCAGCTGGATAAACTCAGGGAGCTTCTTCCGGCTTGATTGCTGGGAGCTTTGAGCAGTTTGACGCTCTATAAAAAATAACGCAGGGGGAGACAGCAATGAAAACCGCATTATCCATCGCCGGCAGCGATTCCAGCGGAGGCGCCGGAATTCAGGCCGACCTGAAAACCATGGCCATGAACGGCGTCTACGGCATGAGCGCCGTCACGGCCCTCACCGCCCAGAACACCACCGGCGTGCGGGGGATTCTGGAGGTCAGCCCCCAATTCCTGGAGGAACAGCTGGACGCGGTGTTCGAGGACATTTTCCCCGACGCGGTGAAGATCGGCATGGTGGCCTCCGCCGGGCTGGTGGAGGCCATAGCGGGACGGCTGCGTTTCCACCGGGCGGGGAATATCGTGGTGGACCCGGTGATGGTGGCCACCAGCGGGTCGGCGCTGATGAAAACGGACGCGGTGGAGGCCCTCACCCGGGAGCTGTTCCCCCTGGCCGCCCTGGCCACCCCCAACATCCCGGAGGGGGAAGTGCTGTCGGGCATGTCCATCCGAAGCCGGGAGGACATGGAACGGGCCGCGAAGAAGATCAGCGCGGACTTCTCCTGTCCGGTGCTCCTCAAGGGGGGCCACGCCCTGTGCGACGCGGACGACCTGCTGTGCGCCCGGGGAGAGCTGACCTGGTTCCACGGGGAGCGGATCGACACCCCCAACACCCACGGCACGGGGTGCACCCTGTCCAGCGCTATCGCCGCCAACCTGGCCAAGGGCTTCTCCCTGGAGGAGTCGGTGAGGCGGGCCAAGGAGTACATCTCCGGGGCGCTGGCGGCGGGGCTGGACCTGGGGCGGGGGGCCGGACCCATGGACCACATCTTCGACCTGACCAGTCGTTTCGCCCAGGAGGCTTGAATATTCACAGAAAGGGAGCAGGCATCATGAGAAACTACGCGACCCAGATGGAGGCCGCCCGAAAGGGCATCATCACCCCCGAGATGGAGGCGGTGGCGAAGAAGGAGTACCGCGCAACCGAGGAGATCCGGGAGCTGGTGGCCAAGGGGCAGGCGGTCATCTGTGCCAATAAGCTGCACGGCTGCCTGGAGCCCAACGGGGTGGGGTCCATGCTGCGCACCAAGATCAACGTGAACCTGGGGGTGTCCCGGGACTGCAAGGACTACGACGTGGAGATGAAAAAGGTGATGGCGGCGGTGGACATGGGGGCGGAGGCCATTATGGACCTGTCCTCCCACGGCGACACCCAGCCCTTCCGCCGGAAACTGGCGCGGGAGTGCCCCGCCATGATCGGCACCGTGCCGGTGTACGACAGCGTCATCCACTACCAGCGGGATCTGGCCACGCTGACCGCCAAGGATTTCATCGACGTGGTGCGGCTCCACGCCCAGGACGGGGTGGATTTCGTCACCCTCCACTGCGGCATCACCCGCAAGACCATTGAGCAGATCAAGACCCACAAGCGGAAGATGAACATCGTGTCCCGGGGAGGCTCCCTGGTGTTTGCCTGGATGAGCATGACCGGGGAAGAGAATCCTTTCTATGAGTATTTTGACGAGATTCTGGACATCTGCCGGGAGTACGACGTGACCATCTCCCTGGGAGACGCCTGCCGCCCTGGCTGTCTGGCCGACGGCAGCGACGTATGCCAGATCGAGGAGCTGGTACGGCTGGGCGAGCTGACCAAACGGGCCTGGGCCCGGGACGTGCAGGTGATGGTGGAGGGCCCGGGACACATGCCCCTGGACCAGATCGAGGCCAACATGAAGCTCCAGCAGACCATCTGCATGGGGGCCCCCTTCTACGTGCTGGGCCCCATCGTCACCGACATCGCCCCCGGCTACGACCACATCACCGCCGCCATCGGCGGAGCGGTGGCGGCGTCCGCAGGCGCGGCCTTCCTGTGCTACGTCACCCCCGCCGAGCACCTGGCTCTGCCCAACGTGGACGATGTGAAGCAGGGGATCATCGCCTCCAAGATCGCCGCCCACGCGGCGGACATCGCCAAAAAGCTCCCCCACGCCCGGGACCTGGACGACGCCATGGCGGACGCCCGGCGGACCTTTGACTGGGAGAAACAGTGGGAGTGCTCCCTGGACCCGGAGACCGCCAAGGCCATCCGGGCGGACCGGGCCCCGGAGCACGAGGACAGCTGCTCCATGTGCGGAAAGTTCTGCGCCGTGCGCAGCATGAACAAGGCGCTGAGCGGCGAATACATTGATATCCTGTGAGGAGGGAGCGGCATGAAGCGGCGGTGCGTCGTCATCGGCGGGGCGGCTATCAAGGACCACCAGGCCGTCTGGGAGTACCTGAACCCGGACGATTTCAATATCTTCTGTGACAGCGGGCTGTTTCACCAGGAGGCACTGGGCATTGAGCCCCACTTGATCGTGGGGGATTTCGACTCCCACGAAAACCCCCACCTGAATGTGGAGACCATCGTGTTGCCCTGCGAGAAGGACGATACCGATACGGTATACGCCGTGAAGGAGGCTGTCAAACGGGGCTTTGACAACTTTTTGCTCCTTGGCACGGCGGGGGGACGGCTGGACCACACCCTGGGCAACCTGTCCATCCTGCTCTCCCTCCACGCCCAGGGCAAGCGGGCCCTGCTGCTGGACGACTATTCGGAGATGGAGGTGGTGGGGCGGGAGCCGGTCTATATTGACGATTCCTTTCCTTTTTTCTCCCTGCTGAACATCTCCGGGACCGCCCGGGGCGTCTCCATTGAGGACGCGAAGTACCCCCTGCGGGACGCGGAAATCCCGTGTACCTATCAGTACGGTGTCAGCAACGAGGTGCTGCCCGGCCGCCGGGCCAGGGTGTCCGTGGAGGAGGGGGAGCTGCTGCTGGTCAGGGTGCGGCGGGGCTCCTGACGGCGGGACGCTTCGGGGATCGTTCCTTTGGACTGGCTGGGGGGCATGGCCCACGCTTGCGCCGTATCCACAGCATTGACACGGCGTTTAAGCCGTCCGGCCTGGTTCCTCATTGAAATCCAGACAAAAGTATGTTATCATGGGAACTGTCAAGGAGCGGACGGGGAAACGCAGGACAGAATTTCAGAAGCTTTACGCAAAGGGGCGTACGCCCCTTTGCGCTTTGCCTGGGGCAAAGCGCAAATTTTCTCTGGAGGCGGCAGGGCGATGAATACGCTTTTCGATGAAAAACGCCTGCGCAGGCTGATCGCAAACCTGAATATCCTCACCGGCGTGCCCGCCAACATTCTGGACGCGCAGGGCCGGGACCGCTACCTGTTCGGCGGCCATCCCCCCTTTTGCAGGGCCGTCAACGCCGACCCGGAGGGCCATGAGCGCTGCGTTGCCTGCGATGTCTGGAAGGTCAAAAACTATGCCTCCGGCGGCGGCTTTCAGTTTTACCGCTGCCATCTGGGGGTCTGCGAAGCCATCATGCCCCTTTACAGCAAGGACGAGCCCCTGGCCTATCTGATCTTTGGGTGCTTTCTGGACAGCGCCTCCATTGAGGAACAGTGGGCGCGGACCCGGTCCCTGCTGGACTGGTGGCAGGGGGACCTGGACGAGCTGCGCCGGGCTTTCTTCCAATTCCGCCAGTTTTCCGCAGAGGAGCAGCGGTCCTACGCCGAGACCCTGGAGGCCCTGGCCGCCTATATCCGGCTGGAGGGCCTCATATTCAGCGCCGAGCAGAGCGACCTGCAAAGGCTGGAACTCTACCTGGACCAGCACTATATGGAGAAGCTGTCCCTGGCGGTCATGGCCAAGGAGCTGCACATCGGCCGCACCAAGCTGTGCGCCCTGGCCAAGGAGCTGTCCGGGGGACGCACCCTATCCTGGCTCATCGCCCAGCGCCGCATCGACGCCGCGAAGCGGCTGCTGGTCCAGAGCGCGCTGCCCATATCCGCCGTAGCGGAGGAGGTGGGCATCGACGACTACAACTATTTTTCCAAGGTGTTCCGCTCCGTCACCGGCGTGACGCCCAGCTTCTTCCGCAAAAATGCCCGCCGCGCCCTGGAGAGCCCCGATGAAAATGACAACGAAATTTTCAAATAAATCGTACGAATTTTCACGTTCGTACGATTTTTCTATAATGTGGACGTTTCCCCCTATTTATTCACAGAATGTATAAGTACAATGGGAGCCAGCAGGGCGTATTTTGTGAGAATTGTCAACACCCCTGCGCCCCTTTCCAGGCTTTTACAGCCCGGTGGGGGGACCAAATTATGAGAAGGAGAATGAAAATGAAGAAAATTCTTGCAATGCTGCTGGCCATGGCTATGATGCTCTCTCTTGTCGCCTGCGGCAGCGGCGACAAGCCCTCCAACGGCGACGGCGACAGCAAGACCAGCACCGCCCCCGCCGAGACCAAGCAGCCCGACCAGCAGCAGGGCGGCGGCGACAAGACCGCCATCAACGTGATCATCTCCCAGTACGGCAACTACACCCAGGAGTGGTGGACCCAGTTCGAGAAGGACTTTGAGGCCGCCAACGACACTGTGGACCTGAACATTGAGATCGTCTCCTGGAACGACATCTATTCCGTGGTGTCCACCCGGATTCAGTCCAAGCAGCAGCCCGACATCCTGAACATCAGCGGCTTTGCCGACTATGTGGCCGACGACCTGCTGATGCCCGCCGAGGCGTACACCTCCGATGAGGTCAAGGCCAAGATCATCCCCAGCTTCTGGGAGTCCAACGACATCGACGGCACCGTGTGGGCCCTGCCCATCCTGGCCTCCTGCCGCCTGCTGTTCTGCAACATGGACCTGCTGAGCGAGGCGGGCGTTGCCGAGGCCCCCAAGACCTGGGATGACGTGCTCACCGCCTGCCAGGCCGTGAAGGATAAGTTCGGCGACACCATCGTGCCCTGGGGCCTGGATATCTCCAACGACGAGGGCCAGGCGGCCTTCTCCTACTACAGCTGGAATATGGGCGGCGGCTTCGTGGACGGCAACGGCGACTGGGCCCTGAACAGCGCCGAGAACGTGCAGGCCGTGGAGTACATCAAGAAGCTCATCGACTCCGGCTACTGCAACTCCGCTCCCTATACCGACACCCGCTATCCTCTCCAGGACGCCTTCAGCGCCGGCACTCTGGCCATGCTGATCGGCCCCATGAACATGGTTTCCGCCGACTCCACCGTGAACTACCAGTACTCTGATATTCCCACCTCCACCGGCACCTCCAGCGCCATGGGCGTGTGCGACCAGCTGATGGTGTTCAAGAACGACGCGGCCCCCGACCAGGATGCCCGCACCGCCGCCATCAAGGCCTTCTTCGACTTCTTCTATGACTGCGAGCGGTATTCCAGCTACATGGTGTACGAGGGCTTCCTCCCCGCCACCACCGACGCCTCCGACAACCTGTCCGCCAACGCTGAGAAGTACATCAAGGGCGGCACCACCGATGTCACCGGCGACAGCGAGTACTTCACCTACTTCTGCGGCCTGCTGCCCAACTGCGGCTTCTACCCCATGGGCAAGGCCGAGTGGATGGACGTGCGCAACGGCGTCATCTCTGTTGAGCAGAACGTCTGCCAGGGCGCGATTTCCGCCCAGGAGGCGCTGGACAATCTCCAGAACGAAGTCGCCGGGTAAGTAAACAGCTCCCCGGAAACTGCGGAGGGGCCGGGTCACCGGCCCCTCTGAGCATTACAGCCGGATTGCCGCTCCCGCGGCCAAGGCAGATCCAGTGAGGAGGCGCGTATATGAAAGAAAGCACAAAGCTCCGCGCCAGCCCGGAGCAAACAGCGAAGCCCATGACACAGAAAAAGAAGGCGGCGCCGCCCAAGCACCGCACGCCTTTGAAGCGGCGGGTGGAGCCGTACATCTGGCTGCTGCCCAGCATCGTGATGATGGGCGTGCTCATCCTGATCCCCATCGTCACCGTGTTCCAGACCTCGTTCTCCGAGATCAGCAAGGCCGGTGTTTTCAAGGGCTTTAACGGTATCGACAACTACCTCTGGATTTTCAAGCAGGCGGCCTTTCGGACCACCTTGAGAAACACCGTGGTGTGGACGGTGGTGGTGGTGGGCCTGTCCACCATCATCGGCATTGTGCTGGGTCTGGTGCTCAACGAAAAATTCCACGGCCGGAAGTTCGTCCGGGCCATCGTGGTATTCCCCTGGGCCACTGCCCTCATCATCCAGTCCGTGGTGTGGAAGTACATCATCAACGCCGACTACGGCGCGCTGAACAACCTGCTCTACAATTTGGGACTCATCAAGAGCTATGTAAACTGGACGGCCACCCCCCAGGCCTTCTTTGCATGGGAGTGCTTTGTGGGTATTCTGGTCACGGTGCCCTTCGTCACCTTCTGCGTGCTGTCGGGCTTGCAGAGCATTGACACCTCCCTCTATGAGGCCGCCGACGTGGATGGCGCTTCCTTCTGGGATAGGCTGTTCCGGGTGACCCTCCCCCTGCTCATGCCCAGCCTGACGGTGTCCACCGTGCTGAACATCATCTATGTGTTCAACTCCTTCCCCATTGTGTGGACCATCTCTAAGGGCGACCCGGCAGACCAGACCCACACCCTGGTGACCTACCTGTACAAGCTGTCTTTCACCAACCAGCGGGTGGGTGAGGCTGCGGCGGTATCCGTGGTGGGCTTTGTAATTTTGGCTTTCTGCGCCAGCATTTACATGGTCATGACCCTGCGGGCGGAAAAGGAGGAATGAACATGAGGACAAAGAAGAATCCCCTTACCCGGGTGGCGCTGTATCTGTTCGTCTTTGTTATCTGCATCATCATTCTGTACCCCTATTTTGTGATGTTCACCACCGCCGCTAAAAGCAACGACGAGATGTACGCCATTGGCGGCTCCCTGCTTCCCTCCCTGTGGAACTGGTCCGTCTTTGTGGAGATCTGGCAGGACGCCCCGGTGTTCCAATACCTGATAAACTCCCTTGTCGTGGCTGGCGGTGCCACCTTCCTGGCCATCCTGTGCGGCATCCCGGCGGCATATGCCCTCTCCCGGATGCGCTTTAAGGGCAAGGGCATCTTCATGGGCGCGGTTATCATGAGCCAGATGTTCTCCCCCGTGGTGCTGCTGGTGGGCATCTACCGGCTGATGACCGACATGGGTCTTACCAACAGCCTGCTGGGCCTGGTCCTGCTCAACGCGGCCTTCAACCAGGCTTTCGCCATCTGGCTGCTTCGGGGCACCTTCACCTCCATCTCCTCCGAGATGGAGCAGGCGGCCAAGATCGACGGCTGCGGCACGGTGCGGGCCCTGATCCGGGTGCTTCTCCCCGTGGCCGCCCCAGGCATCGTCACCACCCTGATTTTCGTGTTCATCAACGCCTGGAACGAGTACACCATCGCGCTGACCCTCATCTCCTCCGACCTCCTCAAGCCCATCACCGTGGGCATCAACGTGTTCTACGGCTTTAACTTCATCAAGTGGCAGCACCTCTTCGCCACCTCTATCTTCGCCACCATCCCGGTGATTATCCTGTTCCTGTGCATCGAAAAGCATCTGGTCAGCGGCCTGACCTCCGGCGGCGTGAAGGGATAATACAGAATTCTGGGCCTCCGACGCAGCCAGAGCCCTGGAAGGAGAGAGAGAATGAGCATCCAATTTGGAACGGGGGGCTGGCGGGCCATCATCGGGGACGGGTTCACCAAGGCCAACGTCCAGCGGCTGGCCGCCGCCCTGGCGGCGAAGATGAAAGACGAGGGCGTGGCCCAGCGGGGGTTCCTCATCGGCTATGACCGGCGGTTCTTGTCCCAGGAGGCCGCCCACTGGGCGGCCGAGGTGATGGCCGGGGCGGAGGTGCCCTGCATGGTGGTGGAGCGGGAGGCCCCCACCCCTCTGATTATGTTCGCGGTGAAGTACTACGAGCTGTCTTACGGCATGGCGGTGACCGCCAGCCACAATCCGGCGCTGTACAACGGGGTGAAGGTGTTCACCCGGGGTGGCCGGGACGCCGACGAGAACGTGACGGCCAGCATTGAGCAGTATATCACCGCCCTGCCGGAAAGCCCCTATCCGGTGGTGTCCTACGAGACGGGGGTGCGCACGGGGCAGATTCAGATCATCGACCCCATGAACCCCTACATTGACTCCATTATCCGGTCGGTGAATATGGACGCCATCCGCTCCCGGGGACTGAAGGTGGTGCTGGACCCCATGTTCGGGGTGTCCAAGACCGCGCTGAGCACCATCCTCATCACCGCCCGGTGCGACGTGGACGTGATCCACGAGCGGCGGGACGCCCTGTTCGGCGGGCGGCTCCCCGCCCCCAACAGCAAGACCCTCATCGGCCTCCAGTCCTTCGTGGAGGAGAACGGCTGTGACATTGGCATTGCCACCGACGGCGACGCGGACCGGCTGGGGGTCATCGACGACCGGGGAGAGTTCCTCCACCCCAACAAGATTCTGGTGCTGCTGTATTACTACTTGCTGCGGTACAAGGGCTGGCACGGGGCGGCGGTGCGCAACATCGCCACCACCCATCTGCTGGACGCCATCGCCAAGGAGTTCGGTGAGACCTGCTATGAAGTGCCCGTGGGCTTCAAGCACGTCTCGGGCAAGATGCTGGAGACCGGGGCGGTGATCGGCGGGGAGAGCTCCGGTGGGCTCACCGTCCGGGGGCACATCCAGGGCAAGGACGGCATCTACGCCGCCTCCCTGCTGGTGGAGATGCTGGCCACTACGGGCCGGAGGCTGTCCGAGCTGTACCAGGAAATCACGGACCGCTACGGGACATTTGAGATGGTGGAGCGGGGCTATCGCTTCTCCCCGGAGGAGAAGGGGCGCATCCACCGGCTGGTGATGGAGGACAAGGCGCTGCCCGACTTCGGCCTGGACATCGAAAGGGTGAGCTATGCCGACGGCTGTAAGGTGTACTTCAAGAACGGCGGCTGGCTGATCTCCCGTTTCTCCGGCACGGAGCCTCTGCTGCGGGTGTTCTGCGAGATGGACACCGTGGCGCGGGCGGCGGAGACTGCCGCCTGTATGGAGCGTTTCCTGGGGCTGGAGGGGCAGAACATCGAATAAAAATAGGACGGAGGCCTTTTGGCCTCCGTCTTTATTTGGTGATTGGCTGTTCAGGACCCCTGCTGGAATGATTTTAGATATTCCTCCACAGAGCGGGACATTTCCCGGGAAAAGCTGGACTGGTATTTCCGCTCACAGAAGGCGGCCAGCCACTCTTCGTAGGGCCGCTGGCCGGCCTGGGGGGCCAGCATTTCCTGCAGCTCCTCCGGGCCCATGCGGCGGTATGTGTTCTCGTGGACGATGTGCTTCAGGCGGCATCGTTCGGGCTTTGGCCGCTCCCTCTGCTGCTGGGTCGGCGTCCCGATCACCAGCATGACCGCCGGGAATACATAGCTGGGAAGGCTGAGCAGCTCCCGGTGGGTTTCGCACTGTTCCATGATGTCTCCAATATAGCAGGAGCCCAGCCCCAGGCTGTCCGCTGCGGTTACCGCGTTTTGAGCGGCAATCGCGCAGTCGGTCACCGCCAGCATCAGATCCCCCGCCCTGGGGAGACGGGGCTCACAGCCGGCGGCGGCAAAGGCGTCATACCACTTTTGACAGTCCGCGCAGAAAATCAGCACGACCTCCGCCTTTGCGATAAAGGGCTGGTTATCGCAGGAGACGGCCAGCTTGTCCTTGAGGCCCTGATCTGTAATATCCAAAATGGTGTAGAGCTGCTGGTTGCCCGCGGTGGGCGCCGCGCAGGCGGCCCTCAAAATCTGCTCCTTTTGCTCCGCTGAGACAGGCTCTCCAGTGTATGCCCGCACGGACTTGCGCCTGTGCAGAGCGGTTAGAATCTCGTTCACGTCAAAGTCCCCTTTCGTTAATCTGTCAAATATTTTGTGCTCTTGGGAAGGCAGGATCACAAATTCCTCCCTTCTATTGGAATGGACAGGCCGCTGGGCGTTCAAAGGTCAAATTGCCTGTGGGGCCGCACCTCCGAACCGGGGGCGGTCAGGACGCGGACGATCATGTCCTGTGCCGCCGGTTCAAAATCATTCCCACGGCAAATCCAAGGGCCGCCGGGATCACCCAGCCCAGTCCGTAGGTATAGAAGGGGAGGACCCGCCCCGCCAGGCTGGCCACGGGCTTGAAGCGCACCACCCGGCACAGTTCCAGCACCGCCGCAGCCAGGGTGAACCACATGGTCCACTGGTAGACAGGGCGGGCGTGGCCGAAAAACTGCCCTAAAAGTCCCAGCAGAATCAGTACAATGGCCAGGGGATAGAGGAAGTAGAGCACCGGGGCGGAAAATTCGATGATTTTGGAAAGACCAAAGTTGGAGATGAGCAGGGAAGCGGCGCTGAACAGCACCGCCCACTTGGGGTAGGAGAGCCTGCCGGGGAACATCTCCTCAAAGGTCTCCCCGCAGGAGGTCACCAATCCCACGGCGGTCTTCATGCAGCATAGGGTCACCGTGACCGCCAGCAGCAGCGCGCCCCCGGGGCCAAAATAGTGGCGGGCGATGATGGCGAAGGCATCGCCCCCTGTAAAGCCGGGGTCTGAGAGGCGTTCCGCGTAGAGCCCAAAGCTCTGGGCTCCCACCAGGGCGGTGGCCGCGTAGATGAGGGCCATCAGGGACATGCTCACCACCCCGGAATTCACTGTGCTCACCGCCACCCGCCCCGGCTCAGTGACCCCAAGCTGGCGGACGGTCCGAATGACAATGATGCCAAAGGCCAGACTGGCCAGGGCGTCCAGGGTATCATAGCCCTGCAAAAAACCGGCGGAAAAGGCGGAGTGGATATAGTCCCCGCTGGGAGCCACCGAGGACACGGATTGGACAGGCTTGATGAGAGCTGTGACCAGCATAATTCCCAGAAAGAGGAGGAAGGCCGGGTTCAGAAGTTTCCCCACGGAATCCAGAATTTTGGATGGTTTCAGGGAGAAAAACAGCACCGCCCCAAAAAAGCACAGGGAAAACCCAAGCTGCCAAAGCCAGGGGTTTTCTCCCGCAAAGGGGGACAGGCCGATGGTGAAGCTGGTGGCGGCGCAGCGGGGGATGGCGAACAGGGGCCCGATGGTCAGATACAGGGCGCAGGTAAAGAGAAGCCGGAACCGGGGGGACACCCGGCCTGACAGGTCCAGCAGGCCCTCGCTCCGGGCAAGGCCGATGGACATGACCCCCAGCAGAGGGATGCCCACGGCGGTCATGAGAAGCCCCAGGAGGGCGGCGGGCAGGTTCTGCCCAGCTTTGGCCCCCAGAATCAGAGGAAAGATCAGGTTGCCCGCCCCGAAGAACAGGCCCAAAAGCATGGAGCCGATGAGGGTCAGCTGGCGGGGGGTGAGTTTTTCATTCAAGGAAGGGTCCTCCTTTTCTTTTCTGCCCCCATAGTATCACAAAACGTGCCCGTTGGGAAGGATAAACGGCGAAAGTCCAGGGTCCGAAAAAAGGAGGGCTCAAATTCTTTTGGGATCGGGCCAGGCGTCCGGGCCGTCGGTCATTGCGACGGCCTTGAATTCCTCGGTCTCTTTTGCAAAGGCGTACATGGCCTGAGCCATGGAATACATTTGCGGATAGGCTTCCAAGCAGCGCCTTTTGGCGTCCGCTCCCTCAAAAGCGTAAAGCCAGTCGCTGCCCGTCTGCCGTCTCACCGTGAAATAGCGGGCCACCGCCTGGGCAAAGCGGTCATGATCCCCGGTTTTCTGCATCCGTCCGGCATATTCCATGTAAGACAGCAAGGCGTACTCCGCCTTAGACAGGCACTCGTTGACCTGGGTGGAGAGATAGGAGAATATTTCCTCCCCCACATAGCTGAGCATACCGTCGATCCTAAGGTACAGGTGTGTAAACTCGTCTCTGTGGCGTTTGGCAAAGACAGAGGGCTCGAAATTGAGCGCTTTATATACCTCCGCCATCAGCTCCGACCCAAGCCTGGTCTCCACCGGCGGCATGGATTGCTGCTCCGACACATCAATCGCCTCTTTCGCAATCAGCGCTAGTTGTTTTCGCCGATACCGCAATGAAAAGCGGGCCGCCAATCATTGCGATATCCCCCTGGTTTCCCTGCCTTCCCAGAGGGGCTATCCAATTTCGTACAGCGCACGGCTCCCGCCGATGAATTTGGGCCGGGTGCGGGCGCACAGCAGGATGGCCTGTCCCACGTGGTCCAGGCTCAGCCGCACAGGCACCGCCACCTCCCGCAGGTGCATCCCGATGAGGGTGCCGCCGATGTCCAGCCCCGCGTGGGCCCGGACGCGCTCCACCGCTGTGGGCCGGGCGAAGGACTGCCACGCCTTTGTGGCGAAGGAGCCCCCCGCCTTGGGCTGGGGCACCACGCACACCGGCTCATAGCCGTATTTGTCCGCGCAGTCCCCCTCCAGAATGAGGGCCCGGTTCAGGTGCTCGCAGCACTGGGCGGCCAGATATATCCCCCGCTCCTGCAAAACGGGGTAAATGCCGGAAAACACCGCCTCTGCCGCCTCCTGGCTGGAGGCCTTTCCAATGTGTCCCCCCAGTACCTCGGAGGAGGAGCAGCCCACCACAAAAATGTCCCCCGCCCTCAGCCCGGCGGCGTCCAGAAGCTCTGTGGCCGCGGTCCGGGCCTGGGACGTGATCTGTTCAAAATCTGGTTCCATGGCGTTTCCTCACAGATGGTACAATTCGGTATATTTTTGCTCCAAATAGCCGGCAAACACCGCTGGGTCAAACTGGCCGCAGGCGTTTTTCACCACGCCGGCGGGCTCCAGCAGGCCGCCGTACCGGTGGACCTTGTCCCCCAGCCAGGCGGACACGCCGGACAGGTCGCCCCTGGAGACGGGACCCCACACGTCTATGTCTCCCTCCATGTTTTTCAGCATCTGGGCCCCGTAGGCGCTGCCCAGGGCGTAGGAGGGGAAGTAGCCGAAGGCCCCGCCGGACCAGTGGGAGTCCTGGAGGCAGCCCCGCCTGTCGTCGGGCACGTCCACCCCTAGATACTCCTTGTACAGCCGGTTCCAGGTTTCGGGCACGTCCTTTACCGCCAGTGTGCCGGAGATCAGCTGCTTTTCGATCTCATAGCGCACCATGATGTGGAGGCAGTAGGTGAGCTCGTCCGCCTCCGTGCGGATCAGGGAGGGCTGGACCTTGTTCACCGCCCGGTAAAACTGCTCTGCCGTCACATCAGAGAGCTGTTCCAGGAAGAATTCCCGCATTTTGGGGAAGATGGCCTGGATAAAAGGCAGGGACCGGCCAATCAGGTTCTCGTAGAACCGGGACTGGCTCTCATGGACGCCCATGGACACGCCTCCGGCCAGACAGGTGTACTGCACGTCGTCCGAGATGCCCAGCTCATATTTGGCGTGTCCTCCCTCGTGGATGACGGAGTACATGGAGGAGGCCAGATTAGTTTCCTCATAATGGGTGGTGATGCGCACGTCCTTGTTGTTGAAGTTCAGGGTGTAGGGGTGCTCGGTCTCTCCGATGGCGCAGTGGGCCCGGTCCAGCCCCAGCACCTCCATCAGATAGTCGGAGAACCTCCGCTGGGCCTCCACGGGGCAGTGCCGCCGCAGAAAACCGTCCTCCGGCGGCTCCTTCTCCATCACCGCCCGGAGCAGGGGAACGATGCGGGCCCGGAGCGTGGCGAAAAATCCGTCCAGATACGCCATGTCAACTCCCCGCTCATACTCGTTGAGCAGGGCGTCATAGGGGGCCTTGGCGCTGTCGTAATACCCGGCGAATTTGATGTTGAAGGCCACCAGCTTCTCCAGCACCGGGCGGAACAGCGCGAAGTCACTGGCCTCCTTGGCCCGGCGCCATACGTCGCCCGCCTCGTTGGTGAGTATGGCGTACTCCATATACTCCTCCGCCGGGATGCGGGTGAGCTGGGCGTAGGACCGGCGCAGCTCCTCCACCTGGCGGCGGTGAGGCTGGTCCAGCTCCTCCTTCCTGCCCCATAAAAAGTCCAGCAGCTCCCCGGTCTCCGGGGCGGAGAACAGCTTGTGTTCCTCCCCCGCCAGCACGCCCAGCGCCACCCCACGGCCCTCAGCGGTGTCCTTGGGGGCCACGGTGGTGCCGTCCAGATACAGGGAGGAGGATGCCGTCTGATAGGCGTAACGCTTCTTTTGCAGCTCGGCCAGCCTGACCAGGGCCTCGTTCAATTCCATGGTATATTCCTCATTTCTTAGGTGTTTTTCCGCAGCTGTCCGCTAAACGCGGTCGAAGTCGTCGGCGGAGAACTCCACGCCGGGCTGTTCCGACAGCGCCCGGGCCAGGGCCTCTCCCTCCCGGCTGAGGCCGCAGTCCTCAATGACCACCTCGCCCCACCACAGCCCGGTGCGCCGCAGCCACAGCAGGGCTTTTACGCTCTGCTCCAGCCCGTCGCCGTTCCCCTTTGCTTCGATCACCATCCGGGCGGGGCACACCCCGGGCAGCAGCAGCGCCCCCACCGCCAGCCAGACCAGGCTCACCAGCCCGAAGGCCGCCAGAAGTACCGCTAAAAATTGAAAAACTTCCGTCATTTCCGCCGCCTCCTTATTGGAATACAGTGTATTCTATGGCGGCGGAGGCGGTTTTGTCACTTGTTGAAGCAGACCAGCTCCGCCCGTCCCTCCTCAATGCGGATGGCGGAATAGCAGCCGTGGCGGAAGGTCCAGTCCCGCTGGAACATGTCGCCCTCCCCGGCCAGCCCCAGGTGCAGCAGCACCAGGGACAGCGATCCGTTGTGGGCCACCAGCAGGGTGTCCTCCCCTCTGGCAATCAGCTCGTCCACGCAGCCCCCCACCCGCTCCAGCATGTGGGCGGGAGGCTCGCCTCCAGGAGGGATGGTGTGGAACCAGTCCACCAGCAGCACCCCGATGTGGTCGCCGAATTTGGCCTCCGCAGCCCCCCAGGTGAGCCCCTCCAGCTCCCCCATATCCTGCTCCAGGATGGCGGGACAGGCCTGGGGGACCACATAGCGCCCCTCGGTGCAGATCATGGCGGTGTCCCAGGCCCGGGAAAGGGGGCTGGACAGGCACCGGGAGAACGACGCCTCTTTCAGCTTTTCCGCCGCCTGCCGGGCCTGCTTCCGGCCCAGCTCCGTGAGAGGGTGGTCCCGAAGGCCGAAAAAGAGCTGCTGTTCGTTGCCGGTGGACTGCCCGTGGCGGACCAGATAGAGATACATGCTGTTTCTCCTTTCGTTCAGAAGAGGCTGGCCACGCCATAGGTCAAAATGCTGATGGCCATGCCCGCGATGAGCACCCCGGCGATGATGGACGGGATGGCCTTTCTCAAGGGCATATCCAGGAACGCCGCCGCCAGGGAGCCCGTCCACGCCCCGGTGCCGGGCAGGGGGATGGCCACAAACAGCATCAGCCCCAGATATTTGTATTTTGTCACCCGCTGGCCCTTGAGATGGGCCTTGCGCTCCAGGGCGTCCACCATGCGGTTCAGCCTGGGGATGCGGCGGCGCATCCACTGGAAGATCCGGCGGATATAGGCGATGATGAAGGGGACGGGAATCAGGTTTCCGATGACGGCGGCGATGAAGGCCGCCCACACCGGCAGCCCCGCGGTGACGCCGAAGGGGATGCCGCCCCGCAGCTCCACCACCGGGATCATGGACACCAGTGCGGTGAGGGTGAATTCCCCCGTCATGGTGTCCGTCAGCCATCCCATCAAATCTGTGGGAAGCACTTGCATGTCCATAAACAGCCTCTTTTCCTTATTCAAGCACCGTTTTCAGGTACTTGCCCGTGCAGCTCTCCGGGTGCCGGGCCACCTCCTCCGGCGTGCCGGTGCACACCACCATGCCGCCGCCGGACCCTCCTTCCGGGCCCAGGTCGATGATATAGTCCGCCGTCTTGATGACGTCCAAATTGTGCTCAATGACCACCACCGTATTTCCCTTGTCCACAAACCGCTGGAGCACCTCCACCAGTTGATGCACGTCGGCGGTGTGCAGGCCGGTGGTGGGCTCGTCCAGGATATACACCGTGGAGCCGGTGGACTGCTTGGACAGCTCGGTGGCCAGCTTTACCCGCTGGGCCTCGCCGCCGGACAGGGTGGTGGAGGGCTGGCCCAGCTTCACATAGCCCAGCCCCACGTCCTTTAAGGTTTTGACCCGGTTGTAGAGCCGGGGCAGGTTCTCGAAAAAGGGCAGGGCCTCCTCCACCGTCATCTCCAGCACCTCGTGGATGTTCTTGCCCTTGTAGCGCACTTCCAGGGTCTCACGGTTGTAGCGCTTGCCCTTGCACACCTCGCAGGGCACGTAGATGTCGGGCAGGAAGTGCATCTCAATTTTCAGCAGGCCGTCCCCGGAGCAGGCCTCGCACCGGCCGCCCCGGACGTTGAAGGAGAACCGGCCCGGGCCGTAGCCCCGGGTCTTGGCGTCCTGGGTGGAGGCGAACAGCTCCCGGATGTCGCTGAACAGCCCCGTGTAAGTGGCCGGGTTGGACCGGGGGGTGCGGCCGATGGGGGACTGGTCGATGGCGATGACCTTATCCAAAAACTCGATGCCCTCCATGCCGTCGTGCTTGCCGGGGCGGGCCTTGGTGCGGTTCAGCTCCGTGCCCAGCCGCTTGTACAAGATTTCATTGACCAGGGAGGACTTGCCCGACCCGGACACCCCGGTGACGGCGATGAAGGTCCCCAGGGGGAAGTCCACGTCGATGTGCCGCAGGTTGTTTTCCGCCGCCCCCCGGACGGTGAGAACATGGCCGTTGCCGGTCCGCCGCGTCTCGGGGACGGGCACCTTTTTCCGCCCCGCCAGATAGTCCCCGGTGATGGAGCCGGGGGTGTTCATGACCTCCTCCGCCGTACCGCAGGCCACCACCTGGCCTCCGTGGACCCCGGCCCCGGGGCCGATGTCCACAATATAGTCTGCCGCCCGCATGGTGTCCTCGTCGTGCTCCACCACAATGAGGGTGTTGCCCAAATCCCGCAGGTGCTTCAGGGTGCCCAGCAGAAGGTCGTTGTCCCGCTGGTGCAGGCCGATGGAGGGCTCGTCCAGGATATACAGCACCCCCATGAGGGAAGAGCCGATCTGGGTGGCCAGCCGGATGCGCTGGCTTTCGCCGCCGGACAGGGTGCCCGCCTGCCGGGTCAGGGTGAGGTATTGCAGGCCCACCGATGTCAAAAAGCCCAGCCGGGAGCGGATCTCCTTCAAAATCTGGTCGGCGATCATGGCCTGGGTGTCGGTGAGGGTGATGGTGTCCAGAAAGGCCAGGGCCTCGTCCACCGGCTTCTCGCAGAACTGATGGATGGAGCTGCCCCCCACGGTGACGGCCAGCGCTTCCCGCTTGAGCCGCTTCCCCTGGCACTCGGGGCAGGGGCACTCGCTCATGCACTCCTCAATCTCCCGCTTCATGGCGTCGGACTGGGTCTCCCGGTAGCGGCGCTCCAGGTTGTTCACAATGCCCTCAAAGGGCTGGTACAGGGTGCCCTTGCCCCGGGGCTGGTCGTAGTTCAGGGTCAGCTTCTCCCCCTTGGTGCCATGTAAAATGATGTCGATCACCTCGCCGGACAGCTTCTCCACCGGGTCGGTGAGCTTGAACTTGTACTTTTTGGCCAGGGCGTCGAAGTACATCCGGGAGATGCCGTCGGACTTGATGTGGTTCCAGCCGGAGGCGGTGATGGCCCCCTCCAGAATGGACAGGGAGCGGTTGGGGATGATGCGCTCCGGGTCGATCTTCATCTGGCTGCCCAGGCCGGTGCAGGCGGGGCAGGCCCCGTAGGGGTTGTTGAAGGAGAACATCCGGGGGGACAGCTCCTCGATGGACACACCGCAGTCCTCGCAGGCGTAGTTTTGGGAGAAGGTGATGTCCTGTTCCTCTTCTCCCACCACGTTGATGACAACGATGCCGCCGGACAGGTTGGAGGCGGTCTCCACGCTGTCGGTGAGCCGCCGGGCCACGTCCTCCCGGATCACCAGCCGGTCCACCACCACCTCGATGGAGTGCTTTCTGTTCTTGTCCAGCTTGATCTCCTCGGTGAGGTCGTACAGGGAGCCGTCCGCCCGGACCCGGACATAGCCCGACTTCCGGGCGTCCTCAAAGATTTTGGCGTGTTCGCCCTTCTTCCCCCGGATCACCGGGGCCAGCACCTGGATGCGGGTGGCCTCGGGCAGGGTCATCACCTGGTCGATGATCTGGTCGATGGTCTGCTGCTTGATCTCCTTGCCGCATTTGGGACAGTGGGGGGTGCCCACCCGGGCCCACAAAAGACGGAGGTAGTCGTAAATCTCCGTCACCGTGCCCACGGTGGACCGGGGGTTTTTGGAGGTGGTCTTCTGGTCGATGGAGATGGCGGGGCTCAGACCCTCGATGTAGTCCACGTCGGGCTTTTCCATCTGGCCCAAAAACATCCGGGCGTAGGAGGACAGGGACTCCACATACCGCCGCTGGCCCTCGGCGTACAGCGTCTCAAAGGCCAGGGAGGACTTTCCCGACCCGGACAGGCCGGTGAGCACCACCAGCCTGTCCCGGGGGATCTCCACGTCGATGTTTTTCAGGTTGTTTTCTCTCGCGCCTTTGATGACGATCTTATCCTGCATGGGTGTGGTTCTCCTTGTCTGTTCAAGATTTGAGCACTATCTTAGGATAAAGAAACTGATTTTTAATGTCAAGTCAATATTTTATGAATTTTCAGGGATTTCGACTGGACGGGGCGGACGGGCGTGCCGGACCAGGTTGGGCCGCACCGCGCCATATTTTTTGAAATTCTCCCGGCCTTCCCGCAGGGTCATGCCGCCGTTCTCATCGCTGGGATCGTCCTCGCCGGGATCGAACACGTCGTTTTCCCAGAAGCACACCGGGCAGATGAAGGCAAGGGCCTCCTCTTTGGGAACGGGAAAGGTGAGATATCCGCAGCAGGGGCAGGGGTATTCTCCGGGTGTGGGTTCCGGAATTGGCTCCACCGCCGCAAGCGGAGCCTCCGACGGCGTCCTCACCGCTTGACCGGAATCGTCGAAGGTGATGATGAAGTGGTCGTTGTGGGCTTCGGGGAGAAACAGAAACTTTTCCCGTGTTTTCTTCCGCTCAGCCACCGCCCGCCAGCTCCTTCTGCACGTACTTGGGCAGCTTGGACACCACCAGCTCGTAGGACATGTCGCACAGGTCCTTCAGAACGACGTCGGGCAGGTCCCCGTCCAGCAGGGCGGCGACCCACAGCCGCTTGTCACAGTAGAAGCCGGGCAGAATCTCCGGGTACTGCTCTTGGAAAGCCTCCGACAGCCGGGGGTCGCACTTGAGGTTCACCAGGTCGTGATCGTTGTACCGCTGGTCCTTCATCCCCCTGGGGGAGCACACGGCGGCAAACAGCTTGCCCCGGACCATGTAGCGGTGCCAGCCCCACTCGATCTTGAAATCCTTCTCCGTACCGGGCTTGTCCAGCAGGTATTCGTCTAACCATTCGTATTTCATAGGCTTCCTCCTTTTCTCTCAGGCTTCCGCCGTCACATCCGCCGTGAACGCGCCCACCAAGGCCATGAGGTCCGCCGGGCTCGCCTCCACTTGAAAGCCCACCTTTCCCGCCGACACGCAGATGGCCGTCTGGTCCAGGCAGCTCTGGTGGAACACCGTGGGGAACCGCTTCTTCATCCCCACCGGGGAGCAGCCGCCGTGGACGTAGCCCGTCAGGGGTAGCAGCTCCTTGGCGGGCAGCATGGCCACGGATTTCTCCCCCACCGCCTTGGCGGCTTTTTTCAGGTCCAGGGTGTCCGCCACGGGGATATCGAACACATAATATCCCCCGGAGGCCCCCCTGGCTACCAGGGTCTTGAACACCGAGGCGGGGTCCTGGCCCAGCATCTGGGCCACGCTCACCCCATCGGGTGCGGCGTCCCCCACGGGGTAGGCACGGGGGGTGTAGGGAATCTGTTTCTGATCCAGTATGCGCATGACGTTGGTTTTTTCCTCTTTTTGTTTGGACATGGTATCACTCCCGGCGGTCGGTTCGGCCCAAAAGGTAGTCGGTGGACACGTTAAAATAATCGGCGAAAAATGCTAGTGTGGTGGTGGGGATATTCACTTTTCCGTATTCTATTTTTTGATAATGGTTGGGAGTGCAGCCCATAATTTCTGCCATTTCCTTTTGAGTTAATTTGCGTTGTTTTCGCAGTTTCCGAATCCGCTCTGCCAGTATTTCTAATTGTTCCATATTTGCCCCCTTGACACATCACTAGAAAAGGTGTACAATATCAATAACACATCATTAAAATATATATTTGGAGGAAACGCCAATGAACTCGTTTTATGAATGGCTTTACGAAAATTACGCGAAACCCCGCCTATCCGGCGCTCAGCTATCATCCACTTACCATATACAGAGCCAGGAATGGCAGGCTGTGGCGGAAACTCTGTCCCGGCATGACCGCCTATTATCGTATGACCTGATGGATACGATCAAAAATGACTGGGGCGCTCTGGTATTCGCCTGTGGAATCCAGGCGGGCCTTGCTTTCGCCGAAGGGGTTAAAGAATGAGCTTCGTCTATTTCCCGTTCCCCCGCAGCTTGACAATCTGGTCACGCAGCGCGGCGGCAACCTCGAACTCCAGCATCTTGGCCGCCTCCTTCATCTGCTTCTCCAGGCTGGCGATGGCCTCCATACGCTGGAGCTTGGTCATCTGGGACAGCTGCTTGTCGTTGTAGTCCGGCTTGTCTTCGGCGGACAGGGCCATCAGCTCCCGCACCGCTTTTTTCACTGTCTTGGGCACGATGCCGTGGGCCTTGTTGAAGGCGTCCTGGATTGAACGGCGGCGGTCCGTCTCGTCCATGGCCCTGCGCATGGAGGGGGTGATGCTGTCCGCGTACAAAATCACCACGCCGTCGGCGTTTCGCGCCGCCCGGCCAATGGTCTGGATCAGCGAGGTCTCAGAGCGAAGGAAGCCCTCCTTGTCCGCGTCCAGAATGGCAACAAGGGACACCTCCGGCAGGTCCAGGCCCTCGCGCAGGAGGTTGATGCCCACCAGCACGTCGAATTCTCCCAGCCGCAGGTCCCGGATGATCTCCATCCGCTCGATGGTGTCGATGTCGTGGTGCATATACCGCACCCGGATACCCGCCGTCTTGAGGTAGTCCGTCAGGCTCTCCGCCATCTTCTTGGTGAGCGTGGTGACAAGCACCCGCTCGTCGCGCTGGGTCCGGGCGGTGATCTCCCCGATCAGGTCGTCGATCTGCCCGTCCACCGGGCGAACCTCCACTTTGGGGTCCAGCAGGCCGGTGGGCCGGATCACCTGCTCCACGATCTGCCCGGAACGGGTCCTCTCGTACTCGCCGGGGGTGGCGGACACGTACACCACCTGATTGAGCCGCTTTTCAAACTCGTCGAACTTCAGCGGCCGGTTGTCGAAGGCGCAGGGCAGGCGGAAGCCGTATTCCACCAGGGTGGTCTTGCGGGCCCGGTCGCCGTTGAACATGGCCCGGACCTGGGGCAGGGTGGCGTGGCTCTCGTCGATGAACAGCACGAAGTCTTTGGGAAAGTAGTCCAGCAGGGTGTGGGGAGGCGAGCCCACCGGGCGGCCCTCAATGACCCGGGAGTAGTTCTCAATTCCGGAGCAGTAGCCCAGCTCCTGCATCATCTCGATGTCGTACATGGTGCGCTGCTTGATGCGCTGGGCTTCAATGAGCTTGTTTTCGCTCTCGAAACAGGCTACCCGCTCTTCCATCTCCTTGTAGATGTCCTGGATGGCGGCGTCCATTTTTTCTTTGGGGGTGACATAGTGGGTGGCGGGCCAGATGGGAATGTTGTTCAGCCGCCGGATGGGGGCGCCCGTCACCACGTTGATCTCGCTGAGCCGGTCGATCTCGTCCCCGAAGAACTCCACCCGGATGGCGGTGTCCTTCCAGTAGGCGGGCCAGATCTCCACCGTGTCCCCCCGGACCCGGAACATATTGCGTTCGAAGGCGATGTCGTTGCGCTCATAGCGGATGGCCACCAGCTTTTTCAGCAGTTCCTCAATCTTGATGACCGCGCCCACCCGCAGGGCCACCATCATCTTGGCGAAGTCCTCCGGCTCGCCCAGGCCATAGATGCAGGACACGGAGGACACCACGATCACGTCCCGCCGCTCCAGCAGGGAGGCGGTGGCGGACAGCCGCAGGCGGTCGATCTCCTCGTTCACCGACGAGTCCTTCTCGATGAAGGTGTCGGTGTGGGGAATGTAGGCCTCCGGCTGATAGTAGTCGTAATAGGAGACGAAATACTCCACCGCGTTGTTGGGGAAGAACTCCTTGAACTCGGCGCACAGCTGGGCGGCCAGGGTCTTGTTGTGGGCCA